>NZ_JAWOTW010000047.1:0-2881 GCF_033339075.1 Vibrio sp. 970 | reverse complement strand
CTGCGATCTCGTCGAGGCTGAATCCGAGCCGCTGGGCTGATTTCACGAAGCGCACCCGCGTCACATCCGCCTCGCCAGAGAGGCCGAGCGCGGCCGTGAGGCTTGGACGCTAGGGCAGGGCATGAAAAAGCCCGTAGCGGGCTGCTACGGGCGTCTGACGCGGTGGAAAGGGGGAGGGGATGTTGTCTACATGGCTCTGCTGTAGTGAGTGGGTTGCGCTCCGGCAGCGGTCCTGATCAATCGTCACCCTTTCTCGGTCCTTCAACGTTCCTGACAACGAGCCTCCTTTTCGCCAATCCATCGACAATCACCGCGAGTCCCTGCTCGAACGCTGCGTCCGGACCGGCTTCGTCGAAGGCGTCTATCGCGGCCCGCAACAGCGGCGAGAGCGGAGCCTGTTCAACGGTGCCGCCGCGCTCGCCGGCATCGCTGTCGCCGGCCTGCTCCTCAAGCACGGCCCCAACAGTGAAGTAGCTGATTGTCATCAGCGCATTGACGGCGTCCCCGGCCGAAAAACCCGCCTCGCAGAGGAAGCGAAGCTGCGCGTCGGCCGTTTCCATCTGCGGTGCGCCCGGTCGCGTGCCGGCATGGATGCGCGCGCCATCGCGGTAGGCGAGCAGCGCCTGCCTGAAGCTGCGGGCATTCCCGATCAGAAATGAGCGCCAGTCGTCGTCGGCTCTCGGCACCGAATGCGTATGATTCTCCGCCAGCATGGCTTCGGCCAGTGCGTCGAGCAGCGCCCGCTTGTTCCTGAAGTGCCAGTAAAGCGCCGGCTGCTGAACCCCCAACCGTTCCGCCAGTTTGCGTGTCGTCAGACCGTCTACGCCGACCTCGTTCAACAGGTCCAGGGCGGCACGGATCACTGTATTCGGCTGCAACTTTGTCATGCTTGACACTTTATCACTGATAAACATAATATGTCCACCAACTTATCAGTGATAAAGAATCCGCGCGTTCAATCGGACCAGCGGAGGCTGGTCCGGAGGCCAGACGTGAAACCCAACAGACCCCTGATCGTAATTCTGAGCACTGTCGCGCTCGACGCTGTCGGCATCGGCCTGATTATGCCGGTGCTGCCGGGCCTCCTGCGCGATCTGGTTCACTCGAACGACGTCACCGCCCACTATGGCATTCTGCTGGCGCTGTATGCGTTGGTGCAATTTGCCTGCGCACCTGTGCTGGGCGCGCTGTCGGATCGTTTCGGGCGGCGGCCAATCTTGCTCGTCTCGCTGGCCGGCGCCACTGTCGACTACGCCATCATGGCGACAGCGCCTTTCCTTTGGGTTCTCTATATCGGGCGGATCGTGGCCGGCATCACCGGGGCGACTGGGGCGGTAGCCGGCGCTTATATTGCCGATATCACTGATGGCGATGAGCGCGCGCGGCACTTCGGCTTCATGAGCGCCTGTTTCGGGTTCGGGATGGTCGCGGGACCTGTGCTCGGTGGGCTGATGGGCGGTTTCTCCCCCCACGCTCCGTTCTTCGCCGCGGCAGCCTTGAACGGCCTCAATTTCCTGACGGGCTGTTTCCTTTTGCCGGAGTCGCACAAAGGCGAACGCCGGCCGTTACGCCGGGAGGCTCTCAACCCGCTCGCTTCGTTCCGGTGGGCCCGGGGCATGACCGTCGTCGCCGCCCTGATGGCGGTCTTCTTCATCATGCAACTTGTCGGACAGGTGCCGGCCGCGCTTTGGGTCATTTTCGGCGAGGATCGCTTTCACTGGGACGCGACCACGATCGGCATTTCGCTTGCCGCATTTGGCATTCTGCATTCACTCGCCCAGGCAATGATCACCGGCCCTGTAGCCGCCCGGCTCGGCGAAAGGCGGGCACTCATGCTCGGAATGATTGCCGACGGCACAGGCTACATCCTGCTTGCCTTCGCGACACGGGGATGGATGGCGTTCCCGATCATGGTCCTGCTTGCTTCGGGTGGCATCGGAATGCCGGCGCTGCAAACAATGTTGTCCAGGCAGGTGGATGAGGAACGTCAGGGGCAGCTGCAAGGCTCACTGGCGGCGCTCACCAGCCTGACCTCGATCGTCGGACCCCTCCTCTTCACGGCGATCTATGCGGCTTCTATAACAACGTGGAACGGGTGGGCATGGATTGCAGGCGCTGCCCTCTACTTGCTCTGCCTGCCGGCGCTGCGTCGCGGGCTTTGGAGCGGCGCAGGGCAACGAGCCGATCGCTGATCGTGGAAACGATAGGCCTATGCCATGCGGGTCAAGGCGACTTCCGGCAAGCTATACGCGCCCTAGGAGTGCGGTTGGAACGTTGGCCCAGCCAGATACTCCCGATCACGAGCAGGACGCCGATGATTTGAAGCGCACTCAGCGTCTGATCCAAGAACAACCATCCTAGCAACACGGCGGTCCCCGGGCTGAGAAAGCCCAGTAAGGAAACAACTGTAGGTTCGAGTCGCGAGATCCCCCGGAACCAAAGGAAGTAGGTTAAACCCGCTCCGATCAGGCCGAGCCACGCCAGGCCGAGAACATTGGTTCCTGTAGGCATCGGGATTGGCGGATCAAACACTAAAGCTACTGGAACGAGCAGAAGTCCTCCGGCCGCCAGTTGCCAGGCGGTAAAGGTGAGCAGAGGCACGGGAGGTTGCCACTTGCGGGTCAGCACGGTTCCGAACGCCATGGAAACCGCCCCCGCCAGGCCCGCTGCGACGCCGACAGGATCTAGCGCTGCGTTTGGTGTCAACACCAACAGCGCCACGCCCGCAGTTCCGCAAATAGGGGTCGTTTGCGGGAGAGGGCGAAATCCTACGCTAAGGCTTTGGCCAACGATATTCTCCGGTAAGATTGATGTGTTCCCAGGGGATAGGAGAAGTCGCTTGATATCTAGTATGACGTCTGTCGCACCTGCTTGATCGCGG
>NZ_JAWOTW010000046.1:1592-3025 GCF_033339075.1 Vibrio sp. 970 | reverse complement strand
TTTTTTAATTCTCGTTCTTACACATTCAATGTTCTTTCATTGAGTCCATCAAAACCCCTTGGGTGTTGTATGGTTAAGCCTCACGGGCAATTAGTACAGGTTAGCTCAACGCCTCACAACGCTTACACACCCTGCCTATCAACGTCGTAGTCTACGACAACCCTTTAGGATACTTAAAGTATCAGGGAGAACTCATCTCAAGGCTCGCTTCCCGCTTAGATGCTTTCAGCGGTTATCGATCCCGAACTTAGCTACCGGGCAATGCGTCTGGCGACACAACCCGAACACCAGAGGTTCGTCCACTCCGGTCCTCTCGTACTAGGAGCAGCCCCTTTCAATTCTCCAACGCCCACGGCAGATAGGGACCGAACTGTCTCACGACGTTCTAAACCCAGCTCGCGTACCACTTTAAATGGCGAACAGCCATACCCTTGGGACCGACTTCAGCCCCAGGATGTGATGAGCCGACATCGAGGTGCCAAACACCGCCGTCGATATGAACTCTTGGGCGGTATCAGCCTGTTATCCCCGGAGTACCTTTTATCCGTTGAGCGATGGCCCTTCCATTCAGAACCACCGGATCACTATGACCTGCTTTCGCACCTGCTCGAATTGTCATTCTCGCAGTCAAGCGGGCTTATGCCATTGCACTAACCTCACGATGTCCAACCGTGATTAGCCCACCTTCGTGCTCCTCCGTTACGCTTTGGGAGGAGACCGCCCCAGTCAAACTACCCACCAGGCACTGTCCGCAACCCCGATTAGGGGTCAACGTTAGAACATCAACACTACAAGGGTGGTATTTCAAGGACGGCTCCACGCAATCTAGCGACTGCGCTTCAAAGCCTCCCACCTATCCTACACATGTAGGGTCAATGTTCAGTGCCAAGCTGTAGTAAAGGTTCACGGGGTCTTTCCGTCTAGCCGCGGGTACACTGCATCTTCACAGCGATTTCAATTTCACTGAGTCTCGGGTGGAGACAGCGTGGCCATCATTACGCCATTCGTGCAGGTCGGAACTTACCCGACAAGGAATTTCGCTACCTTAGGACCGTTATAGTTACGGCCGCCGTTTACCGGGGCTTCGATCAAGAGCTTCGACCGAAGTCTAACCCCATCAATTAACCTTCCGGCACCGGGCAGGCGTCACACCGTATACGTCATCTTGCGATTTTGCACAGTGCTGTGTTTTTAATAAACAGTTGCAGCCACCTGGTATCTGCGACTCTCAATAGCTCCATCCGCGAGGGACTTCACCGTCGAGAGCGTACCTTCTCCCGAAGTTACGGTACCATTTTGCCTAGTTCCTTCACCCGAGTTCTCTCAAGCGCCTTGGTATTCTCTACCCGACCACCTGTGTCGGTTTGGGGTACGATTCCTTACAATCTGAAGCTTAGAGGCTTTTCCTGGAAGCATGGCATCAATGACTTCAC
>NZ_JAWOTW010000046.1:0-1492 GCF_033339075.1 Vibrio sp. 970 | reverse complement strand
AGCCTACGCACTTGAACCTGGACAACCGTCGCCAGGCCCACCTAGCCTTCTCCGTCCCCCCATCGCAATTGTAAGAAGTACGGGAATATTAACCCGTTTCCCATCGACTACGCCTTTCGGCCTCGCCTTAGGGGTCGACTTACCCTGCCCCGATTAACGTTGGACAGGAACCCTTGGTCTTCCGGCGAGGAGGTTTTTCACCCCCTTTATCGTTACTCATGTCAGCATTCGCACTTCTGATACGTCCAGCATGCGTTACCACACACCTTCAACCGCTTACAGAACGCTCCCCTACCCAATATACAAAAGTATATTGCCGCAGCTTCGGTTTACTACTTAGCCCCGTTACATCTTCCGCGCAGGCCGACTCGACCAGTGAGCTATTACGCTTTCTTTAAATGATGGCTGCTTCTAAGCCAACATCCTGGCTGTCTGAGCCTTCCCACATCGTTTCCCACTTAGTAGTAATTTGGGACCTTAGCTGGCGGTCTGGGTTGTTTCCCTCTCCACGACGGACGTTAGCACCCGCCGTGTGTCTCCCGGATAGTACTTACTGGTATTCGGAGTTTGCAAAGGGTTGGTAAGTCGGGATGACCCCCTAGCCTTAACAGTGCTCTACCCCCAGTAGTATTCGTCCGAGGCGCTACCTAAATAGCTTTCGGGGAGAACCAGCTATCTCCAGGTTTGATTGGCCTTTCACCCCTAGCCACAAGTCATCCGCTAATTTTTCAACATTAGTCGGTTCGGTCCTCCAGTTGATGTTACTCAACCTTCAACCTGCCCATGGCTAGATCACCTGGTTTCGGGTCTATATCCAGAGACTGAACGCCCAGTTAAGACTCGGTTTCCCTACGGCTCCCCTAGATGGTTAACCTTGCCACTGAATATAAGTCGCTGACCCATTATACAAAAGGTACGCAGTCACAGGACAAAGCCTGCTCCTACTGCTTGTACGTACACGGTTTCAGGTTCTATTTCACTCCCCTCACAGGGGTTCTTTTCGCCTTTCCCTCACGGTACTGGTTCACTATCGGTCAGTCAGTAGTATTTAGCCTTGGAGGATGGTCCCCCCATATTCAGACAGGATATCACGTGTCCCGCCCTACTCGATTTCACTGAACACACGTCGTCAACTACGGGACTATCACCCTGTATCGTCGGCCTTTCCAGACCGTTCGTCTAACGCGTGTAAAGCTTAAGGGCTAGTCCAATTTCGCTCGCCGCTACTTTCGGAATCTCGGTTGATTTCTTTTCCTCGGGGTACTTAGATGTTTCAGTTCCCCCGGTTCGCCCTGTTGAGCTATGTATTCACTCAACAGTAATACCTTATGGTATTGGGTTTCCCCATTCGGAAATCCCAGACTCAAATGGTTTTTACTACCTAATCTGGGCTTATCGCAAGTTAATACGTCCTTCATCGCCTCTGACTGCCAAGGCATCCACCGTGTACGCTTAGTCACTTAACCATACAACCCGAAGGAGTTTCGAGTTG
>NZ_JAWOTW010000045.1:0-3255 GCF_033339075.1 Vibrio sp. 970 | reverse complement strand
GAGAACGCGCATAACAAATTGTTCAAGAGTGATTCGGCACGCGTGGCATTTTTACTATGCGTTGGTTTTAGTGGTTAATGTGGTATGCGGAGACTTAGGTATTGCGTGCCTCACACCTTAACAAGGCGTTATAGCGCAGCGGAGTTTTCCAGTAGAGGTACTATGCGTATTGATTTAGTAATGATAGAGAACGAAAGTCAACTTCATGAATTGATGGCTAATTGCTTAGGTTTTCCAGATTATTATGGAAAAAATTGGGATGCTTTTTGGGATTGTCTTTGTGATCCTGGCTTACGCAATTCGGATTTTCCTAAAGTCATAGAGTTTGTAGGTTCTAGTGATTTTAAGTCGGCTCTTCCTGAGAGTTTCGAATCCTTAAAAAGTTGTTTTGATGATTTCTGCCAAGAGCATCCGAATATAGATATCAGAGTAGACTGGAACTAATGCGCTATAACAAAGCGTTTAAGGCGGATTCCCAACGCTTGGCATTTTCGGTTTGATTTGAATTTAGTGTTTACGGCACAATGGTTTAGGTAGGGTGGTAGCGTTGCTCACCACTTAACGCGGCGTTAGCTTTACTCGGAGGTACAATGGAATTACCAACATTTAAGTATCATCCAGATCCTATAAAAACGGGTGCTGTAGAAGTTACAGATGAAAATTGTGAATGTTGTGGTGTCAGTCGTGGCTACAGGGCAATTTCTACTATTTACTCTGAACATGACGTAGAAACTATTTGTCCTTGGTGCATTTCTGATGGCTCGGCGGCGAAGAAATTCGACGGAGAGTTTGCTGACCCACATCCATTGATGAAAGCTGGACTTGATAAGTCTGTGGTAAAAGAAGTTTGTGAAAGAACTCCAAGCTATATTTCATGGCAGCAAGAAGTGTGGTTATCGCACTGTGGCGATGCTTGCGAATTTCATGGAGATGCAGAGAAGTCTGATCTATTACAGGTAAAAGACGCTGAATTAGAGGCTTTACTAAACGATCAGCTAATAGGTAGTAATGAGTGGCACCAAATAGTCACTTACTATGAAAAAGGTGGGAATCCTGCAATCTACAAGTTCAAGTGTAGATCATGTGGTATATTTACTTATTCGCTGGACTTTGCGTAAAGCTAACAAACTGTTTAAGAGTGATTCGCAACGCGTGGCATTTTCAGTATGTGTTGGTTTTAGTGTTTAAGGTTGTATGCGGCGGCTTTTGCATTGCGTTGCTCACACCTTAACAGGGCGTTATGCGTAAATGGAGGAAACATGGAAAATCAGGGCAAGCTGTTCTTCTTCTGTGGCAAGATGGGAGCAGGGAAATCGACTAAATCTAAGGTTGTGGCTGCTGAAAATAATGCAGTCCTAATTTCAGAAGACGACTGGTTGTCAGCTCATTATCCTTCACAAATCCAAACGTTTGACGACTACATTAAGCACTCTAATCTCATAAAGCCTTTCGTTAAAAACCATGTTCAGAGCTTGCTAAATGTAGGGGTTAACGTTGTCATGGATTTTCCAGCGAATACTGTCAATCAAAGAGCTTGGTTCGCGTCACTGTGCGTTGAAGTAGGTAGTGAGCATGAGCTTTGGTATCTAGACCGAACAGATGAGCAATGTTTATCACAAATTGCTAAGCGCCGAGTTGAGCAACCTGAAAGAGCTATGTTTGACACAGAAGCTGTATTTCATCATGTGACTCAGTATTTTGAAGCTCCAAAAGCGAGTGAAAGTCTCAATCTGGTACGAGTGGGATAATACGCATAACAAAGCGTTTAAGAGGGATTCTCAACGCTTGGCATTTTCAGTTTGATTCAGCTTAAGTGTTTACGGCGCAATGGTTTAGGTTAGGTGGTGGCGTTGTTCACCCCTTAACGCGGCGTTAAGCGTCAGAATAATATCGAGGTATAAATTGGATTTATTTACTCCTATAGCAGATGAAGAGCGCCAACATCCAATCTTCAAAATGCTGTTACAAGAACAATACAAAGCCGAAAGAGAAGTGTTGAACTCATGGGCTAAGGGTTTTGAAGATTGTGATGGTAAGTTTGTATATGAATTTCAAACTACATTTGAATCTTCAATGTGGGAACTCTATCTCCACGCTTTTCTGAAAGAGCTTGGGGCTCAAACAGACTTTTCACATCATGCACCTGATTTTGTGACTGAGCTAGATAGAGAGATTACACTTGAAGCTACTATTGCTGCACCTGCGCAAGGTGGAGAACCCGCAGCTGGTCATTCTCAGATGTTTGCGCCGAAAGATTTTGCTGAGTTCAATCAACAGTCAACTATACGAATTTTGAATAGCTTGTCTTCAAAAATTAAAATGTACCGGACTAAATACTCCCAGTTAGATCATGTAAAAGGAAAGCCCTATGTAATTGGGCTAGCGTCATTCGATAGACCTTTTTCACACTATGCAGTTAACCGTTCTATAATTGCTGCTTTATATGGTCTCTACATAGACGAAGAAACCACTATAGCTACAGGCTCCAAAGAGCTTATTAAGTATCCAGTTGAAGCTGTCGTAAAAAATGAGAAAGCAACAATCCCTACGGGCTTGTTTGCTACCGATGAGTATAAAGATGTTAGTGCGGTTATTTATAGTCCGTTAGCTACATGGGGCAAAATTCGTGCGTTGGCTGACAACCCTGATGCTATGACGGTCTACCACACGTCTCACCTTCCTGTTGGCGACAGCATTCAAGCTGAGATGCGTTTTGCTCCCAAAGCAGAGTATGTTGAGAATATCGCTGATGGATTGCATATATTGCATAATCCATATGCTGAATACCCTTTAGACGCTAGTACTTTTAATCACGCTCGCGTTGCACAATACTTTTTAGATCCAGAGAGAGGTATAGATGTAATTGCTCCAGATGACTTCCTGTTACTTAGACAATTACAAAGCGTAGTAGTGCGACCAGACGCTTAACAAAGCATTTAAGAGTGATTCGCAACGCTTGGCATTTTCGCTTCGCTCAAGTATAGCCAAGCGTCACTCACACCTTAATGCGGCGTTAGTTCCCCAGAGGAAGCAATCAATCCGTAGGGAATTTTTGTTTCTGGTGTAGTACACGCATAACTCGGATGATATCGCCCTCAATCCAGTAAGAGACAATCATCGAAATCTCAGGAATGATGAGTAATCGTCCGCGGATGCCATCTCGTTGCACACCCATTAAAGGTTGTTCAAGCAAGTTTTCTACTTTTGCTTCAATGAGGTTGTCAGTTTTTTCTGCCGCATCAGGGTTGAAGTCAT
>NZ_JAWOTW010000044.1:0-3343 GCF_033339075.1 Vibrio sp. 970 | reverse complement strand
GAACTTGAACACCCTACTACTAAGATCAAGATAAATAATTGCAAAAATCTCATAATCTCTCTCTGACACATAACGCCGCGTTAAGTGGTGAGCAACGCTACCACCTTACCTAACTCATTGTGCCGTAATCACTAAAGCTGAAGCAAACCGAAAATGCCAAGCGTTGGGAATCCGTCTTAAACGCTTTGTTATGCAGATCATTCATCGGTATATTTAGGATCTAAAACTGCTTTGCAGAAACACTCGATGTTCATGAGTTTTTTCTCAAGGTTGCTAGTTGGTTTAAAACTAACCCATTGAAGTTTAACTTGAGAACCATTGAGAAGTTCCAACGCTTCTTCTCCAGATAACGATTTTGATTTGGCAAATTTACCCAGGTAAGTGTTTTCCTGAGATGGTTGAAAATGCTGTTTCAGCCTTTGGTACAGGTCCCAATTGCCACCTTTGCCTACTCCAGCTTTACCAATATACAGTGATCTTATGCCTTTGCCGGATTCCTCGTAGAAATGATAAACCCCTGCAGAACCTTGCAACTCTTTCGAGTATAACTTTGGTGACCACTCGTTATACATTATTGATTTTGCGCTAATTAAGTTATTAAGAACTTTACTAAGTGATTTTATTCTTTCATCAATGTTCATCTCAAAACACCAATGTCGTCCTTGCTGCATAACGCCCTGTTAAGGTGTGAGCAACGCAATACCGAAGTTCCCGCATGCCACCTTAAACACTAAACACAACGCATAGTGAAAATGCCACGCGTTGCGAATCACTCTTAAACAGTTTGTTATACGATTTTACCCAATAGCTAACACTATGATATGCCGAACAATTTATCTAGCCCGATAGATAACGCCCAACCAATTATTGCACCGATTACCCCACCAACCGTTAATCCTAACAACTGATTTTTTAGCTTTGCTTTCTCCCGAAGATCATGAGTAAGTATACTAATGTGTTCAGATTGCTCATCTAGTTTCAATGACTGATTAGTAATTTGGTTAGAAAGCATATTGATTAATGCAGAATCGACACCTAAGCCAAGTTGATTAAGCAACGTTTTTTCTGGCATTAACATAGGTTTACCGTCTTTGATAATGAAAGCTCTACCATCAGACAAGGCTAATGATTCAGATTGGTACACTTTTAATAAGTAAACTGTCTGGAATCTTGGAGTATGCTCTTCGATGTCGTGTGGGACATTTGTGAGGCGCTCGACCGCATCTCTAATTAGTTCCGGAGATACGTTTTGGAACCCAGAGCCTAGACCAAATTCAGAGTATGCGCCAACCAGAATACATCCACCATTTGTATTACTTAAACCAGCGATATATTCCGAAAGAGACTTTCCCGAGATTGATGCTGGTAATATAAATGTAGAGACACTGTCAGTATTCGCTAGAAACTCTGTAGCCCAATCCTGTTTTGAAGTATCTAATTCTGGTATTTTTTCCATTTCTGCTAAGAATCTCTCATGCTTCAAATTAAATCGTATAACGCCCTGTTAAGGGGTGAGCAACGCATTACCGAAGCCGCCGCATACCACCTTAAACACTAAAACCAACGCATAGTGAAAATGTCACGCGTTGCGAATCCCTCTTAAACAGTTTGTTATGCGTAATTTTTGACGTACTTTGTCATTGCTGTTTCCGAGACTGACAAACCGTCGATTCTATATTGATCTTTGAACTCTCCAACAACATTAAACCCTGCCTTTAGGTAGAGGTTCTTTGCTGGGAAATTCTCTGATAATACACAAAGATCAAGCCAGTCAATTTCAGCTTTTTCTTGGCAGAAATTTATAACAGCATCAATGAGTCTTTGACCAAGACCTTGCTTCCGGCAAGAAACATCTACGCCCATACCTAATAGAACTCTGTGAGAACAGCTTTCATCACTGTGGTGGCGAAGATCGATATGACCTTTGATATTTCCAGAGGTGTCTTTTACAACCCAAAGTTTTCTCCAACCTAAGTCGCCAAACTGATGAGAAAAGCCTTGGATAAACTTATCTTTTGTTGTTTCTGGAATTTCACTTTGCTCTCTGGACATTGGCTGGAAAAGAGGAACTTCTCCATTACCATTTTCAGACAGCTGATTTTCTAGGTACACAAAGAATGAATCTAAATCCGATTTTTCCGCTTCTACTACTTCCATCTAATTCTCGGTACTCCATCAATTACGCATAACGCCCTGTTAAGGTGTGAGCAACGCAATACCGATGCTGCCGCATACCACCTTAATCACTTAAAACAACGCATAGTGAAAATGCCACGCGTTGCGAATCACTCTTAAACAGTTTGTTAGCTATGTTTTTCCAACGCCTCTCGGAGTTTAGCTATCGTATGTTGACTGTAGACTTTAATACCATTGCGCTCTAACAATGCAGTGGCTACCCCTGAACCATCGATTTTAATCCCGTTGAATGTGCCATCATAAATTTTTGAACTGCCACAGGAAGGACTGCCTTCTGCAAGAATCGCGTACTTTATTTGCTGGTTTTTGCAAAGTTCCAAAGCCTTTTCTGCCCCACTTACAAATTGTTCCGTAACATCGATGCCATCATTTCCAACAACGTTTGCCAAACCATCCAGCACATCAACACCTTTACCAGTAATAATTTCAGCTGGTGCTCTAGGAATAGGTAAACCTGCTGATACTTCGGGGCAAAAAATCACTAGTTCTGTGTATGACTTTAGCCAGAGCAACTCAGGCTCTGGGATTGATAAACAGCTCGCATTGTATCTAACGTTGTTTCCAACCAAACATGAACTAACGAGAACTTTTACCACTGGAACTCCTTTATATACGAGAAATAGCTAACGCCCTGTTAAGGGGTGAGCAACGCAATACTGAAGCTGCCGCATACCACCTTAATCACTTAAACCAACGCACAGTGAAAATGCCACGCGTTGCGAATCCCTCTTGAACAGTTTGTTAGAGCGCAACTCACAGGTTGAATAGAACTTTCAAAAGAGAATTTACCAAGGAAGAGATCCCTAGAAATAGAACTACTGGCAAACCTATCGCTATTATCAATTTAAACTCGACAAACTGACCTACAACTGCATCACCATGCCTACCGCCCAGAAACTTTCTCGATTCTTCTCCTACCGTAGATTTGACTTCATCTGTGACCGTCTTGCGATCTTTACCGATGAATTCTTTAAACAACATAAAGCCGAAGGGAGCGATAATAATGCCTGCGATAAGATATGAAATGTATTCAATTATGTCCGTCATATTCACATTTTTTCTCCAGCGCTCTAACGCGCAGTTAAGGTGTGAGAGACGCACATGCACCCTAACCTAAAATAAACTCTGATAAATCCGTGCCTATTTG
>NZ_JAWOTW010000043.1:0-3913 GCF_033339075.1 Vibrio sp. 970 | reverse complement strand
ATGGTCACTTTGCTGCCATCTTCCATGGCTTTATCAATAAAGCGACGGGCCTCGCCCGTCACGTTATCAATCTGGAATTGCAGGTTCTGTTTCCCTTTGACGCTTTTACCCGGCAATGACACCCTAAACGCCGACGCTCGAAAGAAGGTCTCTACCCCTGTTTCTAGCCCAAGATAAATGCCTTCCACACCGTCGACTTCAAGATGATAGAAACCGTCAGCCAGACGAATGACCGATTCCGGCTCGCCTTTCTGATACGCATCTTCATTTTTAATTTCTATGGTGTGGATGGGGATTTTATCGACAGGAGCAGAGGCGTAATAAACCTCTATGGCTTTCATAACATTTATTGCACATTGATGTTTAAAGGAGAGAAGTAGCTGCGTAACTGGCTATTCACTTTGCTGATGGTCTGTTCATCCAACAGCTTGTTGTAAATAAGTAGTGCCGAGACGTGGATGATAGGCTCTCGTCCCACTTGGCTCTCACCCAGACGGATTTTATCCATTGATTTCGAGATTGGGTTCTCCGACGTTTTAGATGCCACCATGTTCAGTCCAGGCACGCTCAACTTAACCATGTTTTGGCTTCGCTGAGAAACTGACAGGAATGGGCTATCAACATCAAACGCGAGCGTGCTTGGTTGAACCGCAGAGCCATCAACACTGTCCTTGCCCCAAATGATCAACTTACCTGCTTGAGAATAGACAGTAAAACCATCGGTATACGTACCGACCATAAAGCTATTCACGGCAGGAGTGGCAACACGCTTACCCACCATAAACACGGTCAGTTCTTCGTGCTCAGCATCGACAACATTGGTCGTGATGATGTCGGTGGCACTATTAATGGTAATGCCTGACTCATCCAAAATAGGATTACCTGTGATGCTCAACTGACCACCTGCTAATGTGGAGATACGACCATCAAAAGTGTAGCCAGCAATCAACCCTTCAGCCTCTACAGGAAAAAAGACAGGTAAGTTCGGGTTGTCAAAATTGGCGTTATTTAAGCGAATAACAGTAGCCATAATTAAATTTCCTTCATGAAAGCGACTAGATAATTGTGAAGAGGGTGAACAACGCCATCGATGTTGATGTGCTCATGCTCAGTGGCCGTGTCACGAACACACCCATCATGGAATCGGGCATAGCTGATTTGTAATGGCGACGACAACGTTCGATCAGCTTTGATTCGAATCGCATTGTCATTAACGATTTCGACAGACTGAATAACCGCTTCACCATTTAAATCCTTTAAACGAAAACCTGCGTGAGACTCACCGGGTTCGATGACTAAGCCCTTATTTGGAACGTGAAGCTTAATGTCAACACTGTTCCCTGAGTAACTGAAAGACACTGGAGATAGTGGTTTCCACTTAATGCCATCCACCATCACGCGTTTCCATGCTTTGCCTAAATAAGCGCCCAACAACTTGTAACTGTAATTCGGCATGTGGATTTCATCAGCAACGAAATCCATCCAATACGTCGGAGTGGCAATAAAGATAAGTGGATCTAGCTCAGAAGCGAGCATCTGAGCATTAGGCACTCCCCACATGCGATCATCGGTGCGATACAAGGCTGGTGCCGTTTGGTAACTAAACATCGGCAAGTTCGCCGCTTGGTTGCCACTTCGGATAGCTTGCATGTCCTTTCTGAGTTTGAGCAGTTGAGTGACATAAGCTTCTGAGTCTGGGTTGCCGAGGTCATTTTCACCTTGAACCCAAAACACTCCAGCTAACGAAGTGCCACGACCATCTCGTTTCGCAGCTTCTTGCCCGTTGAGAACCATTTGTTCAAATCTTGCGAAATTCACCGTGCCCTTTGACAGTTCTTCAATCTTGGTCGAACTGCGGCCAGCGCCTCCCATCAAGAACGCCAACTGAAGCCCACCATTTTCTCGATCACATAAGTCATGAATCATTTGCAAGACACCCGCTTGTGGGGTTTCACGGTTACGATTCGCGGTGCCCTCTTTGTAAGGCATCAGAGGGTAAAACTCGGGGATGGTATTGGATTCAACATAGGCACCGTGTGAAAACATGTAATCAACGGGACTGTCTTGAATGGATATGGCAGGCTCACCTTCGGCACCAACCGATAACGACTGCCCGTACATAATGAGCTGCGTCAGTTCAGACAACGGTGGTAGATTTAAATCCTTAGGCTCGATAAGACGGTTTACGGTCAATTCAACATCATCAAAGCCTAACTTTTCCAGTTTGAGACCAGGAATTTCAATCGTGCCATCATCATTTACTTTCAAGGCGATTCTATTTTTGCTGTCGAGCACCACGAGCTCTTCACCACCGTCTCGCGCTTCAAAGTTCATATTGGCGACACTCAACGTGCCATCGGCCAAAAGCTGCAAAAGGATTTGGTTAAACTGGTTCATAAACAACAGATCGCCAGAATTACCTGCCAATTCCGTTAATAAACCAGAGAACTCAACCGCGCCATTCGAACGCACCCCAATGGCTTGACGGCCATTTCTGTCTGTGACCGCAAACTCCGTATTGCTAGTATTTTTGTTAACGTTTTCAAGCCCTAGTTCATCAACGCGAAATTCAGCTTTATCAAACAGTGCATTGGCTAACAGTGATACATCATAAGGCGATTTTTCCCATATCGTCCCAGTCCAACCGTATAGACCATTATTTTCCGGCTTCGAGTCGCGCCAAACTTCAGCAAGAACAATATTTTCAGGTGGAAAGACAGGCAAACTAGCTCGGGTTTCGTAAGCCTGTCGACCTTGAACCATCGCTTGTATTGCGGACCATTTATCTGCGATGTCTTTGCTCACTGAAGGTTTGATAACGCCACCGACGGTAACAGTGTCTTGCTCGCCACCTATTAGTATTTGGTTCAGCCAGTCAATATACTGACGAAGCTCTTCCATCATTTGAAAAAAATTATTGCTATTTGTCATTCTTCCAGCTCTCTGTGTAATAGCGGCTCATGTCGATCTCTGTCATCAGTTCATTAAGCGTATGAGGGAATAAAATCTGGCTAACGGTGAGTTCTTCGCTTTGGATTGGGTATTGGCGAATTTCACATTTCACGGTGTAGTAAAACTTGCCACCTTTTGGCTTGGCGTCTTTGAGTGGGTGGTCTTTCATTTTGATTTGTAGGGGAACCACGCCCAGCTCGGTGCGCTGGTTTAAGGTAAACCAACGAATGCCACCACTGAGTGCATGGTCTACCCAACCAAGAAACGCCGCTGCTTTGTCCTTTGGCATCCGAAACACGAGGGTTTGGAACGTCGGCACGATGATATGCCGACGACGGTCCCGAGTACGCCCTGTCGACATTTCCGTGGAAATACGATTGGACATCTGTTCGATTTTGTCAGGAAACTGAGGATGTGGCAGGTAGCTTGGGTACATCATTGTCATGAGTGCTTATACTCCCACTGGCTTGAGGTCAAAGCGCTGCGCGATCCCTTGAGACATTGGTCCGTCAGAATCGAGGTCTTCCAAAAAGACATCGGTGATGTTTTCACCATTGTCACCTTGGCGCTCTCTCACTTTCGCTCCCTCTGGTGCGCCGTAAATGTTCACAACGTTACGACCTCCAACGGCCAACCCTGCCTTGGCTGAATCCAGGCTCGGATCATTCATCGCGAACTTCTGACGCTGCATGGCCATGATGGCGCTATACATTTGGTCGATTCGGTTCGCGGATTCGTTGGTGTAAACGCGCTCACCTGCTTTCAGCGTCCAGTCGGATTCCATTCGGCCACCCAACATCGGCACTTCGGATATCCCGTT
Source organism: Vibrio sp. 970 (assembly GCF_033339075.1). Taxonomy (NCBI): domain Bacteria; kingdom Pseudomonadati; phylum Pseudomonadota; class Gammaproteobacteria; order Vibrionales; family Vibrionaceae; genus Vibrio; species Vibrio sp. 970. The sequence goes on along the minus strand of NZ_JAWOTW010000043.1, from coordinate 141 downwards.
GTGCGCCATGTTCGAGACTGAATCGACTTTGCTGGCCATGGAGATACCAAAGCCCATAGCGGTGCCTGCCGCTGCCGCAGCAAGACCAGGACCGACATAAGGAATGCCAACTAAAGATTTGTATGCCGCTGACGCTGATTC
>NZ_JAWOTW010000042.1:0-5252 GCF_033339075.1 Vibrio sp. 970 | reverse complement strand
TTTCCTTTTTTAATTTTGACTTTTAGGCCAGAACTTCTTAACGAATTAGCTAAATCTTCCATGATTGATTATCTCCATTTCTGCGAGCGCATAACGCCCTGTTAAGGTGTGAGCAACGCAATACTGAGGCCGCCGCATACCACCTTAAACACTAAAACCAACGCATAGTAAAAATGCCACGCGTTGCGAATCACTCTTAAACAGATTGTTAGTTGCCTTGAACAACAAATACAGATGCTCAAACTATGCTGAGTTATTTTTATCAGAAGCAGACACTGTTGTTACCACTTCACTTAACTCATATGTCACAGATTGTAATCTTATAAACTTGTCTTGATCAGCCATAGTGCAGTTCTCTCTATATTCTTCAAGTACTTCTAGTAACTCGCTTACAGAACCTGTTAACTTCTTTTTTGCATTAATAAGATATGACAAGTTTTCATACTCATAATCTCTAATGTAAGCTGTTTCAGAACGGACTTGAGCAACAGTTTTCTTTCTAGAAAGGTCTAACCTTTTAGGAATTAGCCAGCCACTATTAAAGCGATCGTATAACAAGTTGAGCATTGGCAATACAACAAGGTAAGCAAGTGACAGAGACAAAGGGTAAATCACATCATCCAGAAGTAACCAGTCTTTATTACGCAGTATCTCTATTTTCATTTGTGTATCAACAAGGAGAAATATACTGACTCCTTTGATATGTAGCGATATCCACGCAAAAACAAAAGCACCAATAAACGGATTTGTAAGCCTTGAGTTTATATTATCTTTAAGCGAGGAAATCATACTATCCATTAAAACTCCTAAATTTAACTATTGCTTTGGCAACTAACGCCCTGCTAAGGGGTGAGCAACGCAATACAAAAGCCGCCGCATATCGCCTTAAACACTAAAAACAACGCATAGTGAAAATGCCACGCGTTGCGAATCCCTCTTGAGCAGTTTGTTAGTCGCGAGGCACCGAGCGCCAATTTTAAGCCGAGCCAATCTTTTCTAACAACAAAATTTATGTGCTTTTATGCACTTACGTCAGGCGTAGTCTCAAAGCGACTACTCAATGAAACCACTTAGAACAACCAACGCCGCAGAAAACGGACTGACAACACCAAAAAGCGCTTTTGGAAAAACTAATCTGACAGTGCGGACTTTCAACAAAGTCACTGAAACCACGTGAAACTTACCACACCAAAGAAAACGTCATTTCAGCGAGTAAATCGGCTTTTGAACCAACAAAGTCACCGAGCGGAGTTGCAATCCAAAACAAACTCTCGATTGCCCTGCTCTGTCAGCACCAAAGAACAAAATAACCACTAGGACACTTGCAAAATTTTGGACTCAAAACAGCTAAAACTAAGTTCTAATGATCGATGATGAATCTGTGTTCCAAACAAACTGCTGCTAAATTTTAAGCTCAGAAACATGATTTTGATTGCTAGCTTTTTCTGGCGACTAACGCCTTGTTAAGGTGTGAGGCACGCAATACCGAAGCCTCCGCATATCACCTTAAACACAAAACCTGAAGCATAGTAAAAATGCCACGCGTGCCGAATCACTCTTGAACAATTTGTTATGTGATTTTTTACTTGGCTGTCTTCATGTACATTTGACATACAGCCTGAACATCTTGGAAGTCACTAGTTCTCCAGAAAGGTTGATGCATAAAACCCTTATTTGCGTTTTTTTGCTTATAACCATCAGCACAGCGACCAAAGTATGACGTCAGGGTCGGCACCAGTTCTTTTTCTAATGATTTGCCGCTAACTGAAATATCATAGCCACCAATCGATGGCGATACCCAAAGCCTACCGTTGGCACCACTCACACTAATATGTTTTTTTGTGATCTTTTGTTGGTGCAAAACTAAAGAGCAGCCAAAACTACTATTTAAATCTGCAACAACACCCCTGAGCAGGTTATATACCATGTCTGCTTGATTCATTTGATACCTCTCGAATCACATAACGCCCTGCTAAGGGGTGAGCAACGCAATACCGAAGCCGCCGCAAACCACCTTAATCACTAAATTCAACGCATAGTGAAAATGCCACGCGTTGCGAATCCCTCTTGAGCAGTTTGTTAGTCGCGAGGCACCGAGCGACAATTTTAAGCCGAACTAAACTTTGCGAACAACAAACTTTATGTGCTTTGATGCATTTAAGTCAGGCGTAGTCTCAAAGCGGCTACTCAATGAAACCACTTAGAACAAACAACGTCGTAGAAAACGGACTGACAACACCAAAAAGCGCTTTTGGAAAGCCAATCTCACAGTACGGACTTTCAACAAAGTCACTGAAACCACGTGGAACTTACAACACCAGAGAAAACGTCATTTCAGCGAGTAAATCGGCTTTTGTACCCAACAAACTCACCGAGCAGAGTTGCAACCAAAAACAGACTCTCGACTGCCCTGTTCTGTCAGCACCAAAGGACAAAACAACCGCTAGGACACTTGCCAAGCTTTGGGGTTAAAACAGCAGAAACTGAGTTTTGACCATCGACGATGAATCTGTATACCAAACAAACAGCTGCCAAATTTTGAGCTAAGAAACATGATTTTGATTACTAGCTTTTTCTGGCGACTAACGCCCTGTTAAGGTGTGAGCAACGCTATACCGACGCTTCCGCACACCACCTTAAACACTAAAAGCAACGCATAGTGAAAATGCCACGCGTTGCGAATCACTCTTAAACAGTTTGTTATGCGCTTTGCTCCACTAATTCAGCTGTTCCAATACAAGCGACTCGTCCTTCAATATGAGTAACTATATCTCCGGAGAACTGATGATTAAGCTGAACTTGAACATTAGGTAGGCCTATTGGTGCAATATTAATTAAGTACCCATCTTTTATGGTTTCCACTACGTATTTATGCTCGCCAGAAACTTTAAGCTCAGATAGAACGACACCTAAATTGCTATCGATTACCTCTGCAGATGACGCAGATAAACTGAAAACACATTCCCCCGACTCGCCTGAATTGGGAGCTAACAACATGAAGCCCACATGTCTACCATCTATTGTTTTCAATACCATCGCTTTTGGTAGTTCATTATCCATATATCCCTCGATATTTAAATGCACTAGCGCATAACGCCGCGTTAAGTGGTGAACAACGCAAACCACCAAACCTAAACCATTGTACCTTACTCACTTAACCTAACTTGAACTGAAATCGCTAAGCGTTGTGAATCCGTCTTAAACGCCTTGTTAGGCGAAGTTTCCCACCAGTCTTTAAGTTGGTTTGAAAGCAGATTACCCGAAACCAAATAAGCAACCAAACACCCACTGACTTTTTGTGATTCAAGAACCATAAAAGCCACTATGTTTCAGCCAAGGTTTCAACAACCACGAAATGCTGACCTTCAGCAACAAAGCAGGTTTGAACCCGTAAAGCCCAAAGGTGCAAACTCACAGCAAATTCAAAAACCTCAATTGACTTGCCCTTGCCACACTTTGAACCAGTGAAATTCACCGTCAACCAGCCCCATAAAACAATGAGGCAACCCACGAATTTTGGCATGTTTTACGCTTGAAGGAATTCAAGAATTTGAGCCGACAATACGAAATTGCCGACTTAGAAAAGCGAATAGCCAAAGAGAACTAAGAAGATGAGAACAAAGAACTTTCCTGCCCGTCGCCTAACGCCGCGTTAAGTAGTGAACTAAAGCTGCAAATTTAAAACGAGAACGAAAGCCTCGATTAACTTGCCCTTTCCACACTTTGAGCCAGTGAAATTCACAACCAACAGACTGTGAAAACCAATGAGGCAATCCGCGAACTTTGGCATGTTTTACGGCAGAAGAGATTAAAGAATTTGAGTCGACAATGTTGAATTGCCGACTTAGAAAAATGAATGATCAAAGAGAACTAAGAAGATGAGAACAAAGAACTTTCCTGCCCGCCGCCTAACGCCTTGTTAAGGTGTGAGGCACGCAATACCGAACCCTCCGCATAACACCCTAACCACTAAACCTGACGCATAGCAAAAATGCCACGCGTGCCGAATCACTCTTGAACAATTTGTTAGCAGTTTTTTCTACACAAAATTATGCTTTTATCGCATACACCGTTATGTGGTTTGAAGTTTCACGCTCATAGACACTGACATGAAGCACTTGGAACCCTGCTTTCTCTAGTTCAACAACTAGATCACTTTCAGAGGTAACATGACGATATGGACTGCCATCCCTATAAGTTTCATAGCTAATTTCATTTTTAGAGCACAAGCTACTGACAAAAAATACCCCGTTTTCAGACAGTGAACGATAAACATGACTCAAAAATATGACTCGATCTGCACCGATAATGCAATGCAAGCAATTACCGTCAATGACAACATCATAACGTTCTGGAAGTTCAAGAGACGCTACCGTTAGGTCCGCTAAATAATAATTACCCTCGACTCCTGTTGCTCTGGCTTTTTCCTTTGCCCATTCAATTGCGGTTGGTGAAATATCTATACCTACCACCTCAAAGCCTAACTTCTGGAAAGCTCTGCAATGATGTCCTTCACCGCAACCTAGTTCGAGCAGTTTACCTTGCACCGGTCGTTTAAATAGCTCGAGAAAACGCTCAACTAAAACTGCTTTAGACATTCGCTCGTTGCCACCCCAACCTTCCCAGCCAGCTTCGCGAGCTTCAACATACATGTGTTCATGAACTTGGTAGTTTTGTTTCATATTCATCCTTGACTGCTAACGCCCTGCTAAGGGGTGAGCAACGCAATACAAAAGCCGCCGCATACCACCTTAAGCACTAAAATCAACGCATAGCAAAAATGCCACGCGTTGCGAATCCCTCTTAAGCAGTTTGTTATGTGTCAAATTTTAAACTCGAACTTAGCTTTTTTAGGGCCAGTTTCCCCTTTTTCGGAAGGCGCATACTTCCGTTTTGATAATATTCGCACAGCTTCAGCATCGAATACTCCTTTAGGTACAGAATCAGTAACCATTATGTCAATCACATCACCCTGACTATTAATATTAAACGTGAGTACAACAGTACCGACTAATTTGTTTTTCCTTGAACCTTTATGATTCCTAGGCGATACACTGTCCCGAGCTTTGTGTTCTCGATAATTTGGGGAACTAGCACTTTCAATTAAACCAGCGCAGCCAGACAATAATGCCGCTATAAATAATATTAAAATCTTCATACTTAATCTTTGACAACATAACGCCTTGTTAAGGTGTGAGGCACGCAATACCTAAGTCTCCGCATACCACATTAACCACTAAAGCCAACGCATA
>NZ_JAWOTW010000041.1:0-5922 GCF_033339075.1 Vibrio sp. 970 | reverse complement strand
CAAGCGAGCAGAAAATCATAAACGACATCCAAGAGCAGCAATCACGTTTGAATCTCTTGGTGATGAAAACATGGATTTGGTTGCCAGTGACCCTGTTATTTTTGGTGATCGTCAGTTACGGGATCGCTTGGTATCAAGGGCAGACGATATTAGACAATCAGAAAAAGATAGCCCGCCAAAAAGCGATCCTAGAGCAGTTCCAGAACAAGACTTGGGGGCTTTCTCTGTACGAGAGCCAGAAAGGGGAACGTTTTATTGTGATACCAGAGGGTTACTCGATTCTGGAGGGGTGGACAATGAACGATGGCAAGAACGAGCTGATCAAGTTGGAGAGGAAATAAATGACCGAGCTAGAGAAACAACTTTTGCACGCCTTCGAGGTTTTAGAGAGGCAGCACAAGGAGCAGCACAGCGAGTTCGTGAAGCTCTACAAGGATTTAGAGAAAAGATTCGAGCAGAGCAGCGAGGAAAGTCAACGCTTACAGAGCAGTGTGAGCAGCTTGACCATGCAAGTAAACAACTTGACGCAGCAGCTCCAGTCGTTGGAAAAGCAATACAGCAAGAGCAGTCGTTAGCACGCCAAAATCGCAGAAGTCAGAATATCGGATTTAATCGTTAGTCCATTGGCTAAACGGATGAACTTTGCTAAGGTATTACCTAGTAATACCCTTTAAGTTTAGGACTTATTATGGCTACTCCAACTTCTATAAAACTCGATGATACTTTGAAAAATCGAGTGCAAAATTTAGCAAACTCTCAACAGCGCACAGCTCATTGGATTATGAAAGAGGCGATCTCTCAGTATGTCGAACGAGAAGAAAAGAAAGAGGCATTTAGACAGGATGCCTTGAACGCTTGGGATGAGTATCAGATGACAGGTTCGCACTTAACGGCTAGCGAAGTTGAAAATTGGTTGGGTTCTTGGGGGAGTGAGGATGAGGTAGAAACGCCTAAATGTCACAAGTGATTTATACCCCGTCAGCCATTCGAGATTTAGACCGAATCAGAGAGTTTTTAAAGGCTAAAGATCCGAGGGCAGCAGCCAGAGCAGGTCTAAAAATTATCAGTAGCATGAGAGAGGTTGCTAAAGCTCCCTCAATTGGAAAACCGATCGAAAATATGCCCCAAGAATTTCGAGACTGGATTATTGAGTTTGGGAAATATGGTTATGTGGCTAGATATCGTATTTCTGGAGATAAGATAGTGGTTCTTGCAGTTCGTCACCAGAAAGAGGTCGGATTTTAGCAAAGATGCCATCGACAAGATGAATACATAGGAAAAACGCCCTTAGAGGGCGTTTTTTGTTTCAATTGAACAGCGATCTTTTTGTCCTGTAAATCGTTCTGAAACCGTCACAAACTTTCAAAGTGTTTCAGGGGTGTCTACGCTAGGTTTTCTTGCTAAAACAGCGTGTAGAGCGTTTTAGAGTGTCGGAAGCATGGTTTCTGATGCCTAACTTACGGATTTACCATAATAGGAATAATAGACACCGATTTTGAGTGTGGCTCAGGCATAAATTTGGATTCTGATTAATGTATACATCTTCAAGTGGTTCTATGAAATTGGTATACATTAATCAATAGGGGGAGGTGATTTTCGTTACAGAGTCACGCGTTGCGAATCACTCTTAAATGCTTTGTTAGAGCACTTTGCTCTGTGTCACCAAGTCAAAAGCTTCGTTAACTTTTTTCCCAAGCGAAATCTGTTTGATTCCTGCAGGAACATGTAAGAACAGTGGAAAAATAGCCCAAAAAAAGAATAGCCCAATAACAACAAACAACCATCCACCTACTACTTGGGCATCATACTTACCAAATACTCCCTTTGTGTGGTTATTGTAAGCATAGGCAATAAACTTACCTGTTTTTGAGTCCCGCTCGCCGACAACAGTAACTTCATCATTACGATTAATAACCCAAGCATCAGATACTTGAAGTTCGATTACACAATTATTTTCACTTAATTCAAACTGTACCTTGGTTTTAGTGACCGCTTTGAAATTAATAACCTTACCAACTAATTTATCTAACATTATTTTGTTAACTCTATGTTACTTTACTAGGAGTGCTCTAACGCCCTGTTAAGGGGTGAGCAACGCAATACCGAAGCTTCCGCATACCGCCTTAACCACTAAAACCAACGCATAGTAAAAATGCCACGCGTTGTGAATCCCTCTTAAACAGTTTGTTAGCCCTTTGCCCAAATTTGGTACGTGTAATCAATATTTGAACTGAAACTTTGCTCAAATGTTTGTTTGAAACTCTGTGGAACTGAAGGGAAAAACACGTCGCCAGAGATGTGCTTATGAATCACTGAAAGATGGATAACATCTGCTTGTTCGATTAATGCTTTGTAAATTTCACCACCACCAGAAACAAAGACATGTGTTGTCGTATTGTCTAAGTAAGATAATGCCGATTCAATGCTGGTGAAATAAATAACATCTGGATCATTCGAGACCATTTCTGAGCGAGTAACCACAGCATATTTCCTATTGGGAAGTTTACCCATTGAGTCGAAAGTTTTACGACCGACTAAAAGCCAATGATTGTAAGTCATAGCTTTGAACAGGAGCTGCTCACCTTGTACATGCCAAGGTATATCCAATCCAGAGCCAATTACTCCATTCTCAGAAACTGCTGCCATAATGGATATTTTCATTTTTCCTCCTGAGGGCTAACGCCCGCCTAAGGGGCTGGCAACGCATAACAACTAAACTCAAACACAACAACTGCAACCACAGCGGCTCATTGGGACTGGAAACGCCACGCGTTGACAGTCCCTCTTGAGGCGTTTGTTATGTGTGTGTTCAAACCATCAAATTTAGTCAGGAACTACTATTAAACCTAATTGCTCTAAAAGTTGTTCTTGCTGCCACGAACAGATTTTTACACCTGTAAGGTCAACTTTCCGAGGGTCTAAACCATACAACTCCGAGTGGCTCAAATCACAACCTTGCAACCTACACTGGCTCCAACACCCTTCAGAAAATACTCCCCGACTTAAATCAGACTCTTTAAATGATGCACCACTCAGATTTGCGCCAATCCATCTATTCTCAAACAAATCACACTTTTCGATACACTGCCTTTCAAAGTTGGCGTATGAAAGATTACAACCTGTTATATAAGCTGAACAAAAATACATTCTGTTCGATACCTGATTCATGAAGCTAGCTTGAGAAAAATTGGCACCCTTTAAATCGCATTCTCTGAACTCGATACCAAAACAATTTGCACCTTTGAAATACGACATTGAAAGACTGCAGTTTTTAAAAGATGCATCTCTAAGATCCGAGTAAGAAAAATCACACCCCTCTAATTCACCTCGTTCAATGAAAGAACAATCTACAAATTGTGTATCGCGGAGGTTCGCTCGTTTAAAGGAACAGCAGAAAAATTTGCAATTTTTAAAATACTGACCACTCATGTCTTGATGTGAAAAGTCTGCTTGTACATATAACTGGTCTGTTTTATCCATTTTCTAGCCCTCTTTCTATTTGAGTCGAAGACTAACATTTACCAACCAGTTCTCAAGAAAAATAAACACCTTAAAAACAGCAACTTACAACCACTTAAAATCGCAAAAATAAGGCGCCAAATTGACGCTCTAAGGCACCGTTTTTTAATTCACCCATGCCGCATGGCTAGAAAAAAGTTTTGATTAATCATGGCGCTTGCAAGAAAAACACATAACGCTTTCTATACGGCGAAAAGCCGTATTTCTACTCAGATCTAAGCTCATTTAATCTTTCATGGTCAACATAAATTCAAAGACTTAAAGATAAATTCGGCATGTTAGGTGGTAACATGTCGCTTAATGTGAAGAGTGGGATTTAACGTAATGTCACTTTGTGCGAACTGAACGATAGAACGCAAAAGGTTGCCCAAACAGGCGACCTTTTTTACATCTGGCAGATACGAAAAACGCCTCCCAATGGGAGGCGTTTTTCTTGAGGACGTTCATTACCTTAGAAAAGGATCGTTGAGATCCTAGCTCTTTGGTTGTAATCTCAATCCCCAGATATGACAAAACCAGCTTTGGCGAGCTGGTTTTGTTCGGAATACTTACTAGTTTGCAACCTGTGTAAGTCCTTTCATGATAGCCATATCATCTAAGCACTTCAAGTATTCCTGCACCTGTTTTGGATTCAAGATGTTTTGGAACAGGCGATGCGTATCAGTCACCGACCAAGGGAAGTTCCAAAGGTGACAGGTAAAGGCACTAATCAAAACTTGCGAAAGCACGATAAAACCGCTCTCTTGTAGCTGCTAGAGGGAGAACTGCGGAAAAGGAATAATTGATTAGTGTTGTGAGACTGGAATGGGGGCGTAAAGCCTTACTCACAGCGCAGGGCAGCCCGAAAGGGAAGAGACTTACCCAATCTGAAAGCGACCAAAAAGATACCCAAATCACTCATAAATTTGAGTCGAAATGGGTAGGGGTCGGCGCAGCCGAAAGGGCGGTGTGCGCTAGCTTGCCTAGCCTCATCTTTGCTCTTGCTGTCATTGCTTGATACTTTATGATTTTCCTTATTTGCATTTCTTTATCTTACTTTCTATCTTTTTGTTAAGCACATAAGCAAGGCTACACAAAGACCCCTCCACTTCGTTACGTTGTCATTGTGCCTTGTAAGGGACGCTACGCTCCCTTAACCCTAGTTAAAAGCACTCAAATTAAAGGATTGCCATGACTGAAAAGAAGAAAGTGATACGAGAAAAGTCCATCAAGATCAGAGTCACTGAGACTGAACTTCAAGCTCTGAAAGATCGGTGTGATGGTGCGGAATTAGCTCCTTGGATGAGAGAGACTTGTCTTGGGGAACGGACTCTTAAAAGAGCCAATGTTCCTAAAGTAGACCCTGCATTATTGCGCCAGTTATCTGGACTTGGGAATAACTTGAATCAGATCACTAGAGTAGTGAATACCCAGAATTATGATGTCGTGAATGTGGTTCAAGTATTGGCTCAACTTTCAGCAATCGAGCGTCAGCTTGGGCAAATAATGGCAAAGTATGAGAGCTCAGTATGATTGTTCAGTTCGCTCGTAGAGGTAAGGGCGTTGGGAGTGGCCCTGTTGATTATCTCTTAGGGAAAGATAGAAATCGGGAGAGGGCGACACTCAATCAAGGCGATCCTGATTTAGTTCAATCACTCATTGATTCGAGTCCTTACGCCAAAAAGTACACATCGGGCTTTCTCTGTTTTGCTGAAACGGACTTATCACAAGAGATTAAAGATCGCCTCATGGCTGATTTTGAAAAGGCTTTGTTACCAGGCTTAGACAAAGACCAATACTCCATTCTTTGGGTAGAGCATCTTGATAAAGGGCGATTAGAGCTGAACTTTGTTATTCCAAATATTGAGCTTCATTCTGGCAAGCGACTTCAACCTTACTACCATTTTGCAGACAATCCTCGTATCGATGCGTGGCGCACCATTCAGAATCTTGAACTAGGGCTTCATGACCCAGATGACCCTGCTAATCAGCAAGGCTTGGTGAGTGCTAAAGACACTCCATCCGATGCAAAAGAGATTCAGCAACTTCTTACCGATGGCCTACTTAATCTTGCTCAATCAGGCGCAATCCGTAGTCGAAAAGGGGTAATTGGTGCGCTTGAAAGCAAAGGATTTGAGATCGCTAGAGTGACCGCTAAGAGCATCAGTATTAAGAACCCCGAAAGTGGGAAACGAAACATAAGATTAAAAGGTTTGTTGTATGAGCAAGATTTTGAATATGGCGAGGGACTTCAATTCGCAATCGAAGAAGCAAGCCAACGCTATCGAGCAAACGCTAAAGAAAGACTTCGAGAGGCACGAACAACGTATTCAAGATGCGTTGAAAGCAAGCGAGCAGAAAATCATAAACGACATCCAAGAGCAGCAATCACGTTTGAATCTCTTGGTGATGAAAACATGGATT
>NZ_JAWOTW010000040.1:0-6304 GCF_033339075.1 Vibrio sp. 970 | reverse complement strand
TGTCACGCCGGGGGTCGCGGGTTCGAGTCCCGTCCACTCCGCCACTTATATTAAGCCTCAGTCGAAAGACTGGGGCTATTTTCGTTTCTACTGCGACGTTTCCCTGAAGAGTGTTTATACACCTAACTAGACTATTTCACATAATCCCTACTAAGCGAACTCTGCGTAATTACACACTAGGCTTTAATTAATTATAGGCCGGTGATGCTGTGGAAAGGCAATATGACCTACAAACAAGCCTAAGTAATCTATGGTATTCAAAGGCGTTCAACGACTTGAATCTTGATGAGAAAGAAAAAACGAATTGGAAGATGAAAGATTGAAGGAGCTCTTCATTAGCGAGGTGATGATTTTCGACGCTGAACATTTGATGAGTCTCAGAAAAAATATATCGCCAAAGGGTAAGAAGCGCCAGAACAGAGAGGGGTAGCTTAGCTCGAGGCTGTAAGCTATGCGGAATACTCACAAACGTCAAAGCTCAAACCCATTAAGAGAGTCGCTCTAGATCTAAGTGGTTATGTGCTCACTAGCGGTACTAGAAAATAGTTAAGTATTCCAAATGGATTATATGAAAAAGCCAACTGCTAAAGCGGTTGGCTTAGTATAAAAATCTCGACGTACTTTAGAGCGAGAAATGATGTCTAAAGAATACGTTTTAAAACACCATCTGCCTTTAGGCGGGTAATTTTTCTGACCAGTCGCTGTACCTCTATAGGATAGTCTTCTACTTTCTCTAATTGCTTATAAGTACAGATAAGGTGAGTATGCTCTAGAATACGCGAAACTTCGTCTTCAAACTTCTCAGTGAGCTTCGCATAATTGTCTTGTATGAGTAGCCCATTTTCTAGGTCGAGTGACCAAGCACGTGGATTTAGGTTATTCCCAGTAAGTAGCATATAGCGTTTATCAACCCAAATACCCTTAAGGTGGAAGCTGTTATTGTCATGCTTCCATAGGTGAATTGACAATTTACGTGCGGCGATATTCGCTTCATTGGCTTTCGCAAAGCGACGCAAATTCACTTCGTAAAGATATGGAAGTCCGCCAATGGTTTTAAAGTCTTCCTCAGGTGCAATGTAAAAGTCATTGGCGGTTTTATCGCCCACAACAATAGTTACTTTCACACCACGCTTCATGGCTCGTTTCACTTCACGATGAAGTGCTTTAGGGAAGTTAAAGTAAGGCGTACAAATGAAAATTTCGTCTTGGGCTGCTGCCAATAACTTTACAATCTGTTGATTGAGCAGATTACGGCGTTTGCCTAGCCCAACTAACGGAGTGACTTTTACACTTTCTTCTGTTGCAGCTTGGTCTTCAAACTTATAGTTGGCTTGAGCAAGAGAAGCCCTCAGTTGGCGAATCGCCGACTTTATTTCTTTGGTTTCTGGCTTATCTTTTCCTGCAAGATCATTAACGGCAGGGTGAGCAATCATTTCTTCCTGAATGAATTGCACCATTGAATTCGCTAAAGATTCATGTCGAATCACATGGTAACGATCAAATCGATAACGTTCATGATAATGGAGATAAACGTTATTTAAGCTCGCCCCACTGTAGATAACAGTATCATCGACAATGAAGCCTTTTAAATGCAGTACCCCAAAAACTTCTCTGCCACGCACTGGTATGCCATAGACAGGGATTGGGTGCTGGTACTTACTGGCATATGCTTTGTAAAGCGCTGAATTACCCTCAGATGTCTCCGCACCAATCAGGCCACGCTGCGCTCGATGCCAGTCGACACAGATATTGATGTCCAACCCAGGATTGCGCTGTTTCGCTTCATAAAGCGCAGTGAGAATTTCACGTCCAGCTTCATCATCTTCCAGATATAGAGCGACTAGGTAAATTCGCGACGTTGCTTTGCTGATAGCATCTAAAAGACGGGTTCTGAATGATTCTGCTGAATACAGAACATCAAAGTCTTCCGGATTGACAGCGAGACTTGGCAACTGTTCGAATGGATTCCTACTTACTATCATATCGGTATGAGTACCTTAGTTTAGTGCAATATTGCGAACCTGCCATTTTATCAAAGATATGATTTACCTGGCTACAAAAGCACGCGTTTTGATGTCGTTGAAGAGATGAATTGCATTGGAATGAGATCTTTACCGCTATCTACGTAACGTTGAAATGCCATTTTTAGCGGGTGTGGTAGCTCAGAGCAATCAATTGTTGTGAATCCATGCTTGGAATAATAGGATTCGAGATGTGTAAACGCGAAGCAATAATCGCCATCAGTGAAAACATTGTTTTTACAATGAGTTAGTAGTTTTTTTCCAATCCCTGTTCCCCTAACTTTCGGAATGACCAACATTCCTGTCAACAGACGAACTTTATCTACACCTTTTAAACGTAGTAACGCAATGATTTCACCCTTATGGCTTGCTGTAATGATCAATTCATCCTTTTTGGCTCGACCCGCAGGGTAATACGCTTTGTATAGTTTCTTAATGAGGGGGAGCTTGATGGGATTTAACACTTCTATGATTAATGAGTCTGGTATTGTCACTGCGGTTAAAAGATAACTAATGTAGAATGTCGACAGTTTAAGAGAATCTTATCTGGTGTTGCAAACCTACTATGCAAATTAAAACAAATGCGAGCCTAAAGGCTTACCATACTTTTGGAATTGAACAATCGTGTTCCTATTTAGCTATCGTTGAGTCGCTCGAAGATGTTATTGAGCTATTTCAAAACCCAAGATTCACCCATTTACCGAAACTTTTTTTAGGTAAAGGAAGTAATGTTCTTTTTACAGAACATTTTGAGGGATTAGTGATTGTTAATCGAATCATGGGTAAAGAAGTCACGGAAACGGATGAGCACTACCTATTACATATTGCCGGTGGTGAAGATTGGCCTGAATTGGTTTCCTGGTGTGTGAATCAGGGGATCGGTGGGATCGAGAACTTAGCTTTGATTCCAGGTTGTGCTGGCTCGGCTCCTATTCAGAACATTGGTGCGTATGGCCTAGAGCTAAAAGATATCTGTGATTATGTAGATGTTCTTGACCTAACTACGTTTGAAAACAAAAGAATGCACGCCCAAGACTGTGAGTTTGCCTATAGGGATTCCATATTTAAACATGCGTTGCACGGAAAGTGCTTTATCACCGCATTAGGGCTTAAGTTGGCGAAGCAATGGCAGCCGATTAACCAGTACGGCCCTTTACAAAGTATCCCAGAAGAACAACTCAGCCCTGCTTCTATCTTCGAACGAGTATGCCAAGTGCGAAAGGCAAAACTACCAGATCCAACCAAGATAGGTAACGCAGGTAGTTTCTTTAAAAACCCAGTGATCACGCAAGATCACTATGATCGACTCACAAAAAAATACCCTAACGTAGTGGCCTACCCAGCTTCTGGAGGAATGAAAATTGCTGCTGGTTGGCTTATCGATCAGTGTGGATTAAAAGGGAAGTCTGTACACGGTGCGCAGGTCAACCCTATGCAAGCTTTGGTTTTGACCAACATGGATAATTGTAGTGCAGATGACATTGTCGCGCTTGCTTCTTTAGTGAAGCAGACAGTATGGGACAAATACCAAATCATACTTGAGCATGAAGTACGCTTTCTCAATCGTACCGGGGAGACCAATTTGGCTCAGATCGAGGCATCTAGATGAGAAAAGATCACTCTACGAAACTTCATATTCTAAAGTTATTAAGTGATGGAGAGTTTCATTCAGGAGAAGCGTTGGGCGACGATCTTAATGTTTCTAGAGCGGCAATCGCTAAGCACATTAAAGGTCTTAGTGAATGGGGTATTGATATTTATCGAGTGCAAGGGCGCGGTTACCAATTAGCCTCACCATTGCAGTTGTTAGACGAGACTCTCCTTACCACTAGCTCGGAGTCACTTGTTGAACTCGTCCCTGTGATTGACTCAACGAATCAATATTTGCTCGACAGAGTCGCGGATTCGGAAAAGGGCCGTGTTTGTATTGCTGAATATCAAGCACAAGGGCGTGGTCGCCGCGGTAGACAATGGGTCTCACCGTTTGGCTCTAACTTATATCTCTCTATGTATTGGCGACTGGATGCAGGAATGGCTGCGGCAATGGGCTTGAGCTTGGTGATTGGGATTGCCGCAGTGGAAGCTTTGGAAGAAGTAGGCATGCAAGGTGTTAAACTCAAGTGGCCGAATGACTTGTATTATCAAGATAAAAAACTGGCCGGAATCTTGGTTGAAATGTCGGGTCAGGCCGGTGGGGCTGCTCATCTAGTGATTGGGATGGGCCTGAATATTGGAATGCCTGACGACCAGCCTGAGATTGACCAGCCATGGACCACGTTGAACCAAGTAAATCAGAGTCTCAAGAACGATAGAAATGTTCTAGCAATGACACTTATCAAGCATTGGAATTCCGCACTTGTCGAATATGAAATGAAAGGGCTTACTGGCTTTATCGAACGTTGGAATCGGTTAGACAATTTCCTTAATCGTCAGGTCAAACTGCTTATTGGTCCTAGAGAGGTATATGGCGTCGTTCGAGGCATCGATCATCAAGGTGGAATATTAATCGAAACCTCCCAAGGACTCGAGACTTATATTGGTGGTGAAATCTCGTTGCGTAAAAGTGACTAATCTTCGATTACTTTCGCAACGAGACTTTATCAACCAAGTGGTTAACGCCTTTGTGTAGAATCAAGTGGGCTCTCTCACGAGTTGGAAGAATATTCAATTCTAAATTGAGCCCATTAATATCATGCCAAATTTGCTTCGCTTTTTTCTTTGCGTCATCGACAGAGAGTTGTGTGTAGTGGCTAAAATAAGAGCCTGGTTTCGTAAAGGCCCCTTGGCGAAACTTTAAAAAGCGTTCTACATACCAATGTTCAATGGTCTCTGTTTCTGCGTCGACATAAATTGAAAAATCTAAAAAGTCAGAGACGAAGACACGATGCGGGTCATGTGGATAGTCCATTCCACTTTGCAGAACGTTTAAACCTTCAATAATAAGAACATCCGGTCTATCCACTTTTCTTAGTTCATCAGTAATGTCATACGTGATGTGAGAGTAGATGGGTACTTCAAGATCGGGCTTTCCTGCCTTTACGTCAGACATGAACTCGACTAAACGCTTGATATCATAGGATTCAGGGAAGCCTTTACGATGCATGATACCGCGTTCTTCTAGTACTTTTTTCGGATATAGGAAGCCATCTGTTGTAACCAAGGACACTTTGGGATGATTCTCCCAACGAGAAAGCAATGCCGTTAGAATACGAGCAGTCGTACTTTTGCCTACAGCAACACTGCCAGCGATACCAATTACGAAAGGGGGAGCATGTTCCTCTGTATTTAAGAATTGTTGTAATACGGAATTGCGGCTTTGACGAGCCTGGACATACAGATTCAAAAGACGAGACAAAGGAAGGTAGATCTCTACCGCTTCCTCCATGGTTAGGTTTTCATTAATGCCCTGAAGCGCAGTCAAGTCGTCTTCAGAAAGTGTCATCGGTACAGAGTTTCTTAACTCGGCCCAATTTGCACGGTCAAATGACAAAAATGGACTCATGGGTCTCTTTTATCCTTGGTTTAATAGAAGCAAGAACATACATCAAGCGAACTTCAAAGCAAACGACAAAGGTCGAAGTTTACTTTAAAAAAGCTAAGTTTGTACGAATTTGCAGCAAACGAATCTAAAAAATCGAAATTTATGATTTTTTTTCAAATTACTATTGCAACCTAGAAAATCATTCAATAGAATGCGCACCACTTATGCCGACTTAGCTCAGTAGGTAGAGCAACTGACTTGTAATCAGTAGGTCACCAGTTCGATTCCGGTAGTCGGCACCATTCTTTCCTTTAGTAGTCTGAATGGCTTGAAAATTTGGAGGGGTTCCCGAGTGGCCAAAGGGAGCAGACTGTAAATCTGCCGGCACTGCCTTCGATGGTTCGAATCCGTCCCCCTCCACCATATTCTTTAGGAAATAGCTCTCAGAGTTACGTGTTGCGGGCATCGTATAATGGCTATTACCTCAGCCTTCCAAGCTGATGATGCGGGTTCGATTCCCGCTGCCCGCTCCACTCTAATTTGAGTGCTGATATAGCTCAGGTGGTAGAGCGCATCCTTGGTAAGGATGAGGTCGGCAGTTCGAGTCTGCCTATCAGCACCAGCTCTCAAGTTTATTTCCTTTTGATATTAGATTTACCAATTATCTTTTTTTGGTTGCGTGGTCAATTTGGGCCACCTAAATCCGTACCTAGAGGGACCACTCATGTCTAAAGAAAAATTTGAACGTACGAAACCGCACGTTAACGTTGGTACTATCGGCCACGTTGACCACGGTAAAACA
>NZ_JAWOTW010000039.1:0-6310 GCF_033339075.1 Vibrio sp. 970 | reverse complement strand
GAGAAGTGCAGCGTTAAGGCGGTGAACTATGATGTGCGCGTGTATGAGGATGATGAAAACGAACCCGACGAACAGGGATACCCCAAAGTGGCTTAAAGAAGCGCCCTAAATTCGTAATAGTTCTTCTATTAGTTTTGCTAGTTTTGACTAATGAGCTCTAGCCGAAATCAACATCATACTTTTTGAGTTGCTCAAGGTAGCCTAAGCGCATAGGTAAAACAGAGTATGTTCTTCTTCGGAAGTTGGTTGAAGATTAAATGGCAGACAGCTGTGAATTACAGAATTGTACATAAGTCCCTTATGTAATTAATATGTTCGTCAATTTGTGACAGTTTTAACCTAAGCACAAAAACGGGTTTAACTCATTGACCGAGTTAGCTAATTAAGGGGAGCATTATTCTTTTTGAAGGTTTGAAAAGAAAATGGAAAAGGTAATTTTGGGAAAGTCTCCCGTTCTGAAGCTCCCTTTGAGGCCAAAGAACCCGTCAGGCTTAGAGATGGCGATATATAGATTTCAGGTTAAGGCGTACAAGCATTACCACAAGATAAAGGACCTAGATAAAACCTCGCCTAAAGAGGTTAAAGAAGCAGAGGAAACAATTGCTCATTTGAATCGAGAACGTGCCAAGATTAACGCGCATGCACAGTTGCAAGAGCAGTTGCTTGCAGATTTGGAAGCGTATCGAGACGACAATAAAGATAGCTCTCATACAGAGTTGGCAAAGGAAAAACATCATCCTACCACACGCTTGGCAAGTAACTTGTATGCCATTGCAGAGCCAAAGCCGTCACCAAATCATGCAGCGCATCATATCATCATGGGGAATGGCCGTGTTAGAGCCATGACTAACGCTCGGTTGCAAATGTTCATGTACGGGATCGGCATCAATGATTCAATTAATGGAATTTGGCTCCCTCGTTCTACCGCCTACAAAGGGCATTACACTACGCCAAAAGCGCCGACGCACTCGCGCATACATGGCGATAACTATCAGAGGTGGGTTGGCAGGCTGGCGGTTATTCGCAACAATGAAAGTGCATTTAGAGCGAGACTAGTGACTATCAAATCTCAGTTAAAGGATGGCTCTCATCCTCCCAAAATTCTTATGAAGAAAGATCCATCTTGGAAGCCAGCTTAATGAGTATATATCAGGTAAGAAACCTCAATCGTTACTTTAAAGTTCTTGAGCATGATCCGTTTCAAAGGGCTATTGATGCGGGCGATGATGTCCTGTTGGACAGGCTTTTCAATGAGCCAGTAAGAGCGCAAGGGTTGGCTGATGTTTGGGTAGAAGAGAGTGTGGAATTTACCGCTCACTACAAGACGTCTGTAAAAATCCCGGACATCTCCGTTTGGGGAGCGAGCTTGGTGCTAACGCCTCGAGCGGTCGAAGTGTTAAAGCCATACATTGAATCAGATGGTGAGTTTTTACCTATCGTGATTGATGGCGAGAAGTTTCAGGTTTTCAATGTCATGAGTTTTGGCGAAGAAGACAAGGAACATACGAAACACGAATACATTGATGAGCATCCGGTTGGCTTGGAGTCGCTCAAGTTCGTTGAGTCTAGCGTTGCAGATAAGTACGTTTTCAAGTCGTTGATGGAAGGATGTGAGTTGTTGTATTGCGATGACAAACTAAAGAACTTGTGCAATGAACATGATTTACGTGGTGTTGAATTCGATTTAGATCTATTGGATATATTCGACTACTAATCAGCTATTTTAGATTTAACCTAACTTATCAGCGAATTATATTGCCTTGTGCTTAGTTTTAACGCTGATAAGTACCCTTAGGAACTTCACATTGTTCTGAGGTAAAGTTAGTTGTAGTGACTCATACTCGATCTTACACATTCGCGGGTTAGCCACGACTAGATCATACAGTCGGGTTGCTGGTGTCAAAACTCACAATTGGACAAAAACGTGTTAGCAAATTTATCAGTTTAGAAAATAATTAATTAGCTCTTGCATTGGAAAAATCAACTAGTCATTACCTAAGCTAGTAACTGCTAACGACTCTAATATGTACTAATTCAGACCTGATCTGACAATTGCCCGATTTTTGGTTGACTCCGCTGCCATCAATCGATAGTGGCAGCGGGATTAACTTGATGCTATTGAAAATCAGATTCAAGAACTTCACCAGTATCATCTACTTCATCTGTATGGATCGTTACTTCATGCTCTGTTTGACAATTATCACAGGTTACTATGCCTGTATATGTATAGGACGTGGTGTGAGTACCGCTTTTACCGTTGTTTTCACAGTTTAACGACCTTAGATCTATATCGAGTTCCTGAGCGCATGTTTCATTTTTGCATTCCATTTCTTACTCCTCATGTAATTCAGTTCACGTATTTATTGGTTTAATCTTTCTCGAACGGTTTGAAACGTATCTTGCCCCTCTGAAAGTTCCAGCATTGCTTGTACACGATGTGATGCCATACTGGCTGCTTCAGCATACGAACATCGATATCGTTCCTGTAAAACAAGTGCAGTTTCATTAACGACTTTTACTTCTCCATGCTCTTTAATGCTCATTTGGAAGTGATACAAGTCTTGAGCGCCGTTCAACCCTGCTCTAGCTGCGGTTGCAGCGTCAAATAAATCGGTGGAAAGCCTCGAAACAATGTCATTAAAACTTATCATGTGACCTCTCAGTTTATTGTCATAAGTGAATTTAAAAAACCTAATCGCAGTACCTTTCGTTTAGAAAGGCCTTACCTAGTTTTCCCTCATTTTCCCGTTCTCGAAACAATGGCAGAAACGCTAACAAACAATTTCATGTTATGAACGGAATCTGTATGATTTTCTTAAGAGTCAAAGCTCTATCTTGTTGAAACATAGTAATCTGTACTAACTTGGCTTAACATCTGAGTTATATTTTGATTTGTGTATTGCAATTTAAGGAAAAATGTGAATGACGATAGTTACGTTAAAGCTAAGTGAGGCTGAAAATGTGTTGAGGAAATGGTTTGAAGCAGGGGTTGCCTATAACCTAATTTTTGGAAGTTTAGAAGCTCGAAAACAAGCGGGCGTAATTGATCTTCGTCGACTTTTTTCTAGCATCCCACTTACAGAGAGACCGTACTACTATGAGATCTTAAAAAAAGCATTTGATCCACGATATAACACGATGCAGGTAATTATGAGTCATCTAGATCCTACTTTGCCTTTTAGCGGCAAGTTACAAGCATGTGTATATATTCTCGGTGAAAATTATCCCCAAATGTCATTCCAGTTATTTAATATGGCAGCAACCTCTACTTCTTTAGACCCAAAAGAAATTGTTCGCGCTTACTATCTAATTCGCGCGAAATTAGATCGCACTCATGATCAGAAACAAGTAATTGAAATTAAAGATAAGACTCTAGTTGCACTATCTAAACTCGTGAATCAACAACAGCTAACGTCAAGTTTAGTACATGTCGAATATGGACCGTCCCAAGATAGCTTAACTCCGTTTATAATTCATTCTTATGATTTATTTACTCATCAGGGACACAGTAAAACAAATAATGAAAGGTTTAACCTTGGAAAAATACATGAGCACTATATAGAGATAGCCCGCAAACATGCTTTGGGGCAAGACCCTTTAGAAGAACTGCCACATCCATTATTGGCTGGTAAAAAATATACTCAGTGGGCACCAATACTACACGCATTGTGTCGCCATTACGAAAGTAGTACATCGGTAGAGTATTACCGAACTTACAGCGGCAGCATACCGATAAAATATGATCACGAATTGGACAATAGAAATGTCACCCCTCAGTTTGATAGATTGCGTAAGCGAGAGCTATCACTAAGGCGTTTTTTAAAGCCCCACCCAGACGATTTCGCCCAAAGGCTACAAGACCCACTAGAGCAAATTGATCCAACATTAGTACGGAAAATGGTGTTGTGTAACATGATCATGTTTTATTTTGCGATCATGAATAATGCTCCTTGGTACATCCAAGTACGAGAGTGCGTAGCTAAGCTGAAAAAGCGTTACCCGCAAGACTTTCTAACCAAATTGATCTGTTTTCCTGAGAGGGAAGATGTCACTGATGATACTTTACTTAATAATTTCAAAGAGTTATTTGATTGCAATCCAGTCGGCCTCTTTCCTTGGATGTTTTGGGGATATTTACCTGAACCGATTGGTTTAATGGAGCATTACTTTGGAGACAAAAACAACACGAGTATCGAACATATAGCTCAAAGGAACATGTCCTTTAAAAAATTAGGGCTTGCACAGTCCGTACTATTGATTCCTAAATATCTTAATGAGTTTGATAGTTCACAATGGCTGAAGGAGCCGATAATGGTTAAATACCCTTCAGACCGTACGAAGTTTTGTGTTTTCTATGCACCAGAAAACCTATCGAAAGAAAAGGGGTTATATTTGGCGGGATTGCAATGTAAAGGTCAGTACATTGAGGAGACCTTGAAAGAAAACCTCAATATGGAGGTTGAGGAGCTTGAAGATTTACTACTCGGCATTTGTTACCTATGGCATAACACCATTATTAGAAAAATATCATTGAGTAAATTTTTAGATACGCTACAGAGTAGCGTAGGTAGTGAAATTAGCGAACGAACTTTAAGAAAAAGAGTAGACAAAGCTAAATACTGGCTTGAACAATGGCCGAAAGTTGCTCCGTTACACGAAAATAAATAGTAATAGAATATAGCATTAAGAGAACACTAATGAGTAAAAGTACTTATACACAAAAGGTGGTGTTCTCCTAATCCAGTAGACATTACACAGATAAGAAAAAGTAGGTCAAATCACCCCCATTGCGATTTGAGAGGTTGAGCGACTCAGGCAAGGAATGGGGCAGAACCGATTTAGGGTAACCTGTCAAACCTAGTCACATCGAGATAAAGAAACTAACAGATTGCATTCAGACAAATTCAAGTTAGTTGATAAATGGGGCAAGTTTGGGGCAATAATGGGGCGAGTTAAGCATACATTTTTAAATGTTTAGGGTTTCTTTTGGTCATCTATGAAATGACTAGGAGAACCTTCATGTAGAGTGAGTTTTCTTAATTTATTGATTTTTATTGACTTATTTTCAATCCACCAATGACGGATCATTTTTGTGGTTGACATGATGAGCTGCAGTATAGATTTGCGTGGTTTTTACATCAGTATGCCCTAATTGTTCCTGAACAGTTCTAATGTCTGCGCCAGATTCCAATAAATGCGTGGCAAAACTGTGTCTTAGTGTGTGGCAAGTTACAGTTTTCTCAATGCTTGCGTCGCTTGCCGCGCGCTTTACCGCTCTTTGTATTGCGCTTTCATTGATATGATGCCTTCTGAGTTCACCAGTGTCTCGATCTGCGCTTAACTTTGTTGATGGAAACAAAAAGTGCCAGTTAAAATCTAGCTCCGCTTTTGGGTATTTACGTCGTAAACCTTCAGAGATATATACGCCCGCATAACCAGGCATGTGCCTATCTTTAAAGTAGTAGTTTCTTGCTAAATTAACTTGAGCTTTGAGTGGTTCATGTAGTTCTTTGGCTAATGTGACTGTACGATTTTTACCTCCTTTTCCTTGCCAAACGCGAACTGCACCATAATCATAATCGATGTCTTGAACTCTTAAGCGTAAACATTCCATAACTCGAAGCCCGGAGCCGTAAAGTAGCTGAATATGGAGTCTATACCTCGGGTCGATATGCTGAACGAATCTTCGGATCTCCTCCCTGGTTAACACAACGGGAAGTTTCTTTTCGGTCAAGGATTTCTGAAATCTCATATCAAGTGATAGTGGGGTTTTAAAATAATCACGATATAAAAATGATATTGAGTTCAGCGCCAAAGCTTGCGTTTTTACCGCAACTTTTTCTTCTACCGCTAAGTAACTCAGAAATTGAATGACATCATCTTCTGCTAGTGTTGATGGGTGGGCGAGCTGGTGAAAAGTGATAAAACGTTTTATCCAAAATAGATAACTTTCGATAGTTTTATTCGCATAATGACGAGTAAGCATGTGCTCTTTTACACTAAGTAAAAACTGACTTTTCATGATAAATTAACCTGTTTATTTATACAGCTCCGTTAATGTATCACCACTTTTGAAATTAGCGTGCTGTGCGCCGCCTAATTGCGCGCGCCACCACACATATTCATACTGTTTTTCTATTTGTTTCATGCATATAAGTGCTACGATTGATAGCGCTTTTGATAAGAAAGAAGGCGGTAGCCTGCCAGAAAAACGGCAAATCGCCGTATAGAAAGCGTTATACGAATAGAGGGAAATTATGTACAAAAGTAATGATTTTAACTTGGATTCAAAAGAGTTCAGGTTTAAGAA
>NZ_JAWOTW010000038.1:0-6819 GCF_033339075.1 Vibrio sp. 970 | reverse complement strand
GGCTGTAATTATGACGACGCCGAGTCCCGACCAGACTGCATAAGCAACACCGACAGGGATGGATTTCAGAACCAGAGAAAGAAAATAAAATGCGATGCCATAACCGATTATGACAACGGCGGAAGGGGCAAGCTTAGTAAAGCCCTCGCTAGATTTTAATGCGGATGTTGCGATTACTTCGCCAACTATTGCGATAACAAGAAAAAGCCAGCCTTTCATGATATATCTCCCAATTTGTGTAGGGCTTATTATGCACGCTTAAAAATAATAAAAGCAGACTTGACCTGATAGTTTGGCTGTGAGCAATTATGTGCTTAGTGCATCTAACGCCGGAGTTAAGCCGCCGCGCGTAGCGCGGTCGGCTTGAACGAATTGTTAGACATCATTTACCAACTGACTTGATGATCTCGCCTTTCACAAAGCGAATAAATTCTTCCAAGTGATCTGCGCGTGAGGCCAAGTGATCTTCTTTTTGTCCCAGATAAGCTTGCTTAGCTTCAAGTAAGACGGGCTGATACTGGGCAGGTAGGCGTTTTATTGCCCAGTCGGCAGCGACATCCTTCGGCGCGATTTTGCCGGTTATTGCGCTGTACCAAATGCGGGACAACGTAAGCACTACATTTCGCTCATCGCCGGCCCAGTCGGGCTGCGAGTTCCATAGCTTCAAGGTTTCCCTCAGCGCCTCGAATAGATCCTGTTCAGGAACCGGGTCAAAGAATTCCTCCGCTGCCGGACCTACCAAGGCAACGCTATGTTCTCTTGCTTTTGTAAGCAGGATAGCTAGATCAATGTCGATCATGGCTGGCTCGAAGATACCCGCAAGAATGTCATTGCGCTGCCATTCTCCAAATTGCAGCTCGCGCTTAGCCGGATAACGCCACGGGATGATGTCGTCATGCACGACAAGGGTGACTTCTATAGCGCGGAGCGTCTCGCTCTCGCCAGGGAAAGCCGAAGCCTCCATAAGGTCATTGAGCAATGCTCGCCGCGTCGTTTCATCAAGCTTTACGGCCACAGTAACCAACAAATCAATATCGCTGTATGGCTTCAGGCCGCCATCCACTGCGGAGCCGTACAAATGCACGGCCAGCAACGTTGATTCCAGATGGCGCTCAATGACGCTTAGCACCTCTGATAGTTGGTTCGAAATTTCGATGGTCACCGCTACCCTCATGATGTCTAACGCCCGCCTCAACTGCCGGAGGTTAATGGCGCCTTTTTTGCAGCTCCACCGCAAAAAAAGGTGACAGTAACCGGAGGTCAGATTGCAGGCGCTTGTTAACTCTTTTGCCAGATTTGATAACAATAGTTAATGTTAGACTCGAAATCTTGCTCAAATACCAACTTGAATGTATCTGGGATTTCAGGAAAAACTATGTCTCCATCTCGCTCGATGTCGACTGTTGAAATATGCAAAGTATCTACTTTGGAAATCAAGCTTTTGTATATTTCACCACCACCAGAAACGATAACATGATCCGTGATTTCCTCTAAATTTATTAAGGCATCCTGAATTGAGGAGAAAACCATTACACCCTCATCATTCGTAGAAAAATTAGAGCGAGTTACAACTGCATACTTTCGATTTGGGAGAGCGCCCATTGACTCAAAAGTTTTGCGTCCAACTAAAAGCCATTGATTATATGTAATTGCCTTAAATAGAAGTTGCTCGCCTTTGGCGCTCCATGGAATATCTGGTCCATTACCGATAATACCGTTCTTCGACTTGGCAGCCATTAGTGATAACTTCACGATTTCTCCCTCGAGTTAACTTTGTTTTAGGGCGACTGCCCTGCTGCGTAACATCGTTGCTGCTCCATAACATCAAACATCGACCCACGGCGTAACGCGCTTGCTGCTTGGATGCCCGAGGCATAGACTGTACAAAAAAACAGTCATAACAAGCCATGAAAACCGCCACTGCGCCGTTACCACCGCTGCGTTCGGTCAAGGTTCTGGACCAGTTGCGTGAGCGCATACGCTACTTGCATTACAGTTTACGAACCGAACAGGCTTATGTCCACTGGGTTCGTGCCTTCATCCGTTTCCACGGTGTGCGTCACCCGGCAACCTTGGGCAGCAGCGAAGTCGAGGCATTTCTGTCCTGGCTGGCGAACGAGCGCAAGGTTTCGGTCTCCACGCATCGTCAGGCATTGGCGGCCTTGCTGTTCTTCTACGGCAAGGTGCTGTGCACGGATCTGCCCTGGCTTCAGGAGATCGGAAGACCTCGGCCGTCGCGGCGCTTGCCGGTGGTGCTGACCCCGGATGAAGTGGTTCGCATCCTCGGTTTTCTGGAAGGCGAGCATCGTTTGTTCGCCCAGCTTCTGTATGGAACGGGCATGCGGATCAGTGAGGGTTTGCAACTGCGGGTCAAGGATCTGGATTTCGATCACGGCACGATCATCGTGCGGGAGGGCAAGGGCTCCAAGGATCGGGCCTTGATGTTACCCGAGAGCTTGGCACCCAGCCTGCGCGAGCAGCTGTCGCGTGCACGGGCATGGTGGCTGAAGGACCAGGCCGAGGGCCGCAGCGGCGTTGCGCTTCCCGACGCCCTTGAGCGGAAGTATCCGCGCGCCGGGCATTCCTGGCCGTGGTTCTGGGTTTTTGCGCAGCACACGCATTCGACCGATCCACGGAGCGGTGTCGTGCGTCGCCATCACATGTATGACCAGACCTTTCAGCGCGCCTTCAAACGTGCCGTAGAACAAGCAGGCATCACGAAGCCCGCCACACCGCACACCCTCCGCCACTCGTTCGCGACGGCCTTGCTCCGCAGCGGTTACGACATTCGAACCGTGCAGGATCTGCTCGGCCATTCCGACGTCTCTACGACGATGATTTACACGCATGTGCTGAAAGTTGGCGGTGCCGGAGTGCGCTCACCGCTTGATGCGCTGCCGCCCCTCACTAGTGAGAGGTAGGGCAGCGCAAGTCAATCCTGGCGGATTCACTACCCCTGCGCGAAGGCCATCGGTGCCGCATCGAACGGCCGGTTGCGGAAAGTCCTCCCTGCGTCCGCTGATGGCCGGCAGCAGCCCGTCGTTGCCTGATGGATCCAACCCCTCCGCTGCTATAGTGCAGTCGGCTTCTGACGTTCAGTGCAGCCGTCTTCTGAAAACGACAAACGATGTCAGAATAGAGTTAAATTTCCTATTGATTGACATATTCCGTCAAAGGTAATAGATTTCATCCTGACACTTTTGCCTTTGGAGGCATCTTGCAAGGTCAACGCATCGGCTATGTCCGCGTCAGCAGCTTCGACCAGAACCCGGAACGGCAATTGGAGGGTGTTCAGGTGGCGCGGGTGTTCACCGACAAGGCTTCTGGCAAGGACACCCAGCGTCCCGAGCTGGAAAGGCTGCTGGCCTTCGTCCGCGAGGGCGACACCGTGGTGGTGCATAGCATGGACAGGCTGGCACGCAACCTTGATGACCTGCGCCGCATCGTCCAAGGGCTGACACAACGGGGCGTGCGCATGGAGTTCGTCAAAGAAGGGCTGAAGTTCACCGGCGAGGACTCACCGATGGCCAATCTGATGCTGTCGGTCATGGGAGCCTTCGCTGAGTTCGAGCGCGCCCTGATCCGCGAACGTCAGCGCGAGGGAATCGTGCTGGCCAAGCAGCGCGGTGCCTACCGGGGACGAAAGAAATCGCTGAACAGCGAACAAATTGCCGAGTTGAAACGGCGAGTTGCGGCAGGCGACCAAAAAACCTTGGTGGCCCGTGACTTCGGCATCAGCCGCGAAACCTTGTACCAGTACCTGCGGGAAGACTGACCATGCCACGCCGCTCAATCCTGTCCGCCACCGAGCGCGAAAGCCTGCTGGCACTGCCAGATGCCAAAGACGAACTGATACGGCACTACACGTTCAACGAAACCGACCTGTCGGTGATCCGTCAGCGTCGCGGCGCCGCGAATCGATTGGGCTTCGCTGTGCAGCTTTGCTACTTGCGATTCCCTGGCACCTTTTTGGGCGTCGATGAGCCTCCGTTTCCGCCCCTGTTGCGCATGGTGGCCGCGCAACTCAAGATGCCAGTGGAAAGTTGGAGCGAGTACGGCCAGCGCGAACAGACACGGCGGGAGCACTTGGTCGAGCTGCAAACGGTTTTTGGGTTCAAGCCCTTCACCATGAGCCACTATCGGCAAGCCGTGCATACATTGACCGAGCTGGCCTTGCAGACCGACAAAGGCATCGTGCTGGCGAGCGCACTTGTCGAGAATCTGCGGCGGCAGAGCATTATCCTGCCCGCCATGAATGCCATCGAGCGCGCAAGCGCCGAGGCCATCACCCGTGCCAACCGACGCATTTACGCGGCGCTGACCGATTCTTTGTTATCACCCCACCGTCAGCGCCTGGACGAACTTCTCAAGCGCAAGGACGGCAGTAAAGTGACGTGGCTGGCATGGCTGCGCCAGTCGCCTGCCAAACCGAACTCTCGCCACATGCTCGAACATATTGAGCGCCTGAAATCCTGGCAAGCACTTGATCTGCCCGCAGGCATCGAGCGGCAGGTTCACCAGAACCGCCTGCTCAAAATCGCTCGTGAAGGTGGCCAGATGACGCCTGCTGATCTGGCAAAGTTCGAGGTGCAACGACGCTATGCCACGCTGGTAGCGCTGGCCATCGAAGGCATGGCCACCGTCACCGATGAAATCATCGACCTTCACGATCGCATCATCGGCAAGCTGTTCAACGCGGCCAAGAACAAGCATCAGCAGCAGTTCCAGGCTTCCGGCAAGGCGATCAACGACAAGGTGCGGATGTATGGGCGCATCGGTCAAGCGTTGATTGAGGCCAAGCAAAGCGGCAGCGATCCGTTCGCCGCCATCGAGGCCGTTATGCCCTGGGACACCTTCGCCGCCAGCGTCACCGAAGCGCAAACATTGGCGCGGCCTGCCGACTTTGATTTCCTGCACCACATCGGTGAAAGCTATGCCACGCTACGCCGCTACGCGCCGCAGTTCCTGGGCGTGCTCAAATTGCGGGCTGCGCCCGCCGCCAAGGGTGTGCTCGATGCCATCGACATGCTGCGCGGCATGAACAGCGACAGCGCGCGCAAGGTGCCCGCCGATGCGCCAACCGCATTCATCAAGCCGCGCTGGGCAAAGCTGGTTCTGACCGACGACGGCATCGACCGGCGTTACTACGAGTTATGCGCCCTGTCGGAGCTGAAGAACGCGCTGCGCTCCGGTGATGTCTGGGTGCAGGGTTCTCGCCAGTTCAAGGACTTCGACGAATACCTGGTGCCGGTCGAGAAGTTCGCCACTTTGAAGCTGGCCAGCGAATTGCCGCTGGCAGTGGCCACCGACTGCGACCAATACCTGCATGACCGGTTGGAATTGTTGGAGGCGCAACTCGCCACAGTCAACCGCATGGCTGCGGCCAACGACTTACCGGATGCCATCATCACCACCGCGTCAGGCCTGAAGATCACGCCGCTGGACGCGGCAGTACCAGACGCCGCGCAAGCCATGATCGACCAGACAGCTATGCTGCTGCCGCACCTCAAAATCACCGAGTTGCTGATGGAGGTCGATGAATGGACGGGCTTCACCCGCCACTTCACACACCTGAAGACCAGCGACACGGCCAAGGACAAAACCTTGCTGTTGACGACGATCCTGGCCGACGCGATCAACCTGGGTCTGACCAAAATGGCCGAGTCCTGCCCTGGCACCACCTACGCCAAGCTGTCTTGGCTGCAAGCCTGGCACATCCGCGATGAAACCTATTCGACGGCGCTGGCCGAGCTGGTGAATGCGCAGTTTCGGCAACCCTTCGCCGGCAACTGGGGTGACGGCACCACGTCATCGTCGGACGGCCAGAACTTCAGAACCGGCAGCAAAGCAGAAAGCACTGGTCATATCAACCCGAAGTATGGAAGCAGTCCAGGACGGACTTTCTACACCCATATCTCCGACCAGTACGCGCCCTTCAGTGCCAAGGTGGTCAACGTGGGCATTCGTGATTCAACTTACGTGCTTGATGGCCTGCTGTACCACGAGTCGGACTTGCGCATCGAGGAACACTACACCGACACGGCAGGCTTCACCGATCACGTGTTTGGCTTGATGCATTTGCTGGGATTTCGCTTCGCGCCGCGTATCCGTGACTTGGGCGAAACCAAGCTATTCATCCCCAAGGGCGATGCCGCCTATGACGCGCTCAAGCCGATGATTAGCAGCGACAGGCTGAACATCAAGCAAATACGCGCCCATTGGGATGAAATTCTGCGGCTGGCCACCTCCATCAAGCAAGGCACGGTAACGGCTTCGCTGATGCTGCGCAAACTCGGCAGCTACCCGCGCCAGAACGGCTTGGCCGTGGCGTTGCGCGAGCTGGGGCGCATCGAGCGCACGCTGTTCATTTTGGATTGGCTGCAAAGCGTGGAGCTGCGCCGCCGCGTCCATGCGGGGCTGAATAAGGGCGAGGCGCGCAACGCGCTGGCCAGGGCGGTCTTCTTCTACCGATTGGGTGAAATCCGCGACCGCAGTTTTGAGCAGCAGCGCTACCGGGCCAGCGGCCTCAATCTGGTGACGGCGGCCATCGTGTTGTGGAACACGGTATATCTGGAGCGTGCCACCAGTGCTTTGCGTGGCAACGGC
Source organism: Vibrio sp. 970 (assembly GCF_033339075.1). Taxonomy (NCBI): domain Bacteria; kingdom Pseudomonadati; phylum Pseudomonadota; class Gammaproteobacteria; order Vibrionales; family Vibrionaceae; genus Vibrio; species Vibrio sp. 970. Next base: position 213 of record NZ_JAWOTW010000038.1, on the reverse strand, counting down.
ACGGCGCTGGACGACACATTGTTGCAATATCTGTCGCCGCTGGGGTGGGAGCACATCAACCTGACCGGCGATTACCTATGGCGCAGCAGCGCCAAGGTCGGTGCGGGGAAGTTTAGGCCATTGCGACCGCTGCCACCGGCTTAGCGTGCTTTATTTAATGAGATGGTCACTCCCTCCTTCCCAGTACTATGCTGAGGACAGGCTTTCATTCGG
>NZ_JAWOTW010000037.1:0-7908 GCF_033339075.1 Vibrio sp. 970 | reverse complement strand
GCGTATTTGTTGCAGAGTCCAAAGAAACTTCGGAAATTAATGAAAAGATTATTTCAGACATTGCAAAAATAACGTGGGATTACTATTTGAATAAATAAAAAACTACCGCTAACACTGGCTCATAGGCAATGGCGGGTTGAAGTGCAATTTGCAAAGTCGGTAGCCCGCCCGAGCGTTTTCTCGGTTTGACAGGAAAGGCTCACGCAAACCGCCACTGCCCATAGCCCAAACCGTTAGGCCGCATGGACACAACGCAGGTCACATTGATACACAAAATTCTAGCTGCGGCAGATGAGCGAAATCTGCCGCTCTGGATCGGTGGGGGCTGGGCGATCGATGCACGGCTAGGGCGTGTAACACGCAAGCACGATGATATTGATCTGACGTTTCCCGGCGAGAGGCGCGGCGAGCTCGAGGCAATAGTTGAAATGCTCGGCGGGCGCGTCATGGAGGAGTTGGACTATGGATTCTTAGCGGAGATCGGGGATGAGTTACTTGACTGCGAACCTGCTTGGTGGGCAGACGAAGCGTATGAAATCGCGGAGGCTCCGCAGGGCTCGTGCCCAGAGGCGGCTGAGGGCGTCATCGCCGGGCGGCCAGTCCGTTGTAACAGCTGGGAGGCGATCATCTGGGATTACTTTTACTATGCCGATGAAGTACCACCAGTGGACTGGCCTACAAAGCACATAGAGTCCTACAGGCTCGCATGCACCTCACTCGGGGCGGAAAAGGTTGAGGTCTTGCGTGCCGCTTTCAGGTCGCGATATGCGGCCTAACAATTCGTCCAAGCCGACGCCGCTTCGCGGCGCGGCTTAACTCAGGTGTTACCGCAGCGAAATGGCCGGGCTGGTCAAGCGGTACGGTGACGACCTCAGCAAGTGCGACTTTATCGCGGCCATGAAGCTGGCCAGCAAGGGCCGGGAGCCGGACGAGATCGGCAAGGCCATGGCCGAGGCCAGCCCCGCCATCATGGAGCGCAAGACGGGCCATGAGGCCGATTACATCAAGCGTACGGTGCAGAAGGTGATGGAGCTGCCGCAGGTGCAGGAGGCCCGCGCCGAGCTGGCGAAGCAGGCCGAGAAACAGCAGTACCGAGGGCCGACATTAGGATAAAACACTTGCATTAGAGCTAATGCCTGTTATGGTGTTAGCTCTAATGCGGAGGAAATATGAAAGACCAACACGACAAGCGTACCGGCAACCTGCTGGCCACCCCCAACGCTATACGACAGGCCCGCTTTGCCGAGCAGCAGCGAGCCATGGGCCGCAAGGCCCGGAAGATATGGGCCACAGACGCAGAGGCCGAGGCGCTGCGGCTGTATCTGGAAGAACTCAGGGCGGCGCAGGGCGGGGGTAGTGACCCCGCCAGCGCCTAACCACCAACCGCCTACACAGGAGGCAAATCAATGGCTACCCATAAGCCTATCGACATTCTGGCGAGCTTCACAGAGCTACCGCCACCGATTGACTACGTACTGCCCAACATGGTGGCCGGCACCGTGGGGGCGCTGGTGTCCCCCGGTGGGGCCGGCAAGTCCATGCTGGCCCTGCAACTGGCCGCACAGATCGCAGGCGGCCCCGACCTGCTGGACGTGGGCGAGTTGCGCACCGGCCCGGTGATCTACCTGCCCGCCGAAGACCCGCCCACCGCCATACATCACCGCCTGCACGCATTGGGGGAACGCCTGACCGACGAGCAACGGCAAGCCGTGGCTGACGGTCTGCTAATCCAGCCGCTGATCGGCAGCCTACCCAACATCATGGCCCCGGAGTGGTTCGACGGCCTCAAGCGAGCCGCTGAGGGACGCCGCTTGATGGTGCTGGATACCTTGCGCCGGTTCCACATCGAGGAAGAGAACGCCAGCGGCCCCATGGCGCAAGTGATTGGCCGCATGGAGGCCATCGCCGCCGATACCGGGTGCTCTATCGTGTTCCTGCACCATGCCAGCAAGGGCGCGGCCATGATGGGCGCAGGCGACCAGCAGCAGGCCAGCCGGGGATCGTCCGTGCTGGTGGATAACATCCGCTGGCAATCGTACCTGTCCGGCATGACCACCGGTGAGGCCGAGGAATGGGGCGTAGACGACACGCAGCGGCCCTATTTCGTCCGCTTTGGAGTCAGCAAGGCCAACTATGGGGCACCGTTCAAAGACCGCTGGTTCAGGCGGCATGACGGCGGGGTACTCAAGCCCGCCGTGCTGGAAAAGCAGCACAAGAGCAAGGGGGTGCCTCGTGGCAAAGCCTAAGAACAAACACAGCCTCAGCCACGTCCGGCACGACCCGGCGCACTGTCTGGCCCCCGGCCTGTTCCGTGCCCTCAAGCGGGGCGAGCGCAAGCGCGGCAAGCTGGACGTGACGTATGACTACGGCGACGGCAAGCGGATCGAGTTCAGCGGCCCGGAGCCGCTGGGCGCTGATGATTTGCGCATCCTGCAGGGGCTGGTGGCCATGGCCGGGCCTAGTGGTCTGGTGCTAGAGCCAGAACCGGAGACCCCCGGCGGGCAGCAGCTCCGGCTGTTCCTGGAACCCAAATGGGAAGCCGTTACCGCTGACGCCATGGTGGTCAAGGGTAGCTATCGGGCGCTGGCTCGTGAAATAGGCTATGCCAATATCGAGGACTCAAAGCCCATCAGGGACTGCATTGAACGGCTTTGGAAGGTGTCCATCATCGCCCAGAATGGCCGCAAGCGGCAGGGCTTCCGGCTGCTTGCCGAGTACGCCAGCGACGAGGCAGACGGGCGCCTGTATGTGGCCCTGAACCCCTTGATCGCGCAGGCCGTCATGGGTGGCGGCCAGCATGTGCGCATCAGCATGGACGAGGTGCGGGCGCTGGACAGCGAAACCGCCCGCCTGCTGCACCAGCGGCTGTGTGGCTGGATCGACCCCGGCAAGACCGGCAAGGCGGCCATAGATACCCTGTGCGGCTACGTCTGGCCGTCAGAGGCCAGTGGGGCCGCCATGCGCAAGAGACGCCAGCGGGTGCGCGAGGCGCTGCCGGAGCTGATCGCGCTGGGCTGGACGGTGAACGAGTATGCGGCGGGTAAGTACGACATCGCACGGCCCAAGGCGGCAGGCTGACCCCTGCAATAACTGTCACGCCCCCCCCGTTAACTGTCACGCCCCCCCCGTTAACTGTCACGCCCCCCCCCGTTAACTGTCACGAACCCCCCCGTTAACTGTCACGCCCCCAAACCTGCAAACCCAGCAGGGGCGGGGGCTGGCGGGGTGCTGAAAAAATCCATCCATGATTATCTAAGAATAATCCACTAGGCGCGGTTAACAGCGCCCTAGTGGGGCGCTGTTTGCCCTTGCCCAAAATGCCCGGCCAGAGGCCGGATAACTGATCTATCCGCTGCGCTAGGCTACACACCGCCCCCACCGCTCCGCGGTAGGGAAAAGGCGGGCCAAGGCCCGCAAACCCAAACCCCATGCACAGACGCCACAGGAAGCCGCAGACGCCTTTAGCCGCTTTAGCGGCCTTTACCCCTGCCCGCAGGGCGGGGGCGCGTGTGAAGCCCCGCAGGGGCCATGCTGGCCACCTTGCGCTTGGCTATCTCCGCCTTGATGGTCGCGCCCGCCTCTCGCATCTCTTGCTGCAGGGCTTCGATCTCGGCAGGTGTCAGCCGGTAGAAGCTCACCCTTGCCCCTCTTGCGGCTCCGGCTGGCCATGCTCCTGTGGCTGCTATTCCTGCTTGGGTGGCAGTCCGAACAGCGCCCGGTCATGGTCGCGCTCTAGGTAGCTGTCCAGCCCATCGAGCAAGCGCTGTTCTGGCCACTCGCCGCTTTCGACTTTGCCGAGTATCCACGCGCCTACCAGCACCTTGCGCCGGGTGTCCTCCTTGCGCTTTTGCTGCTGCTCCCGTGCCCTGACCCGCTGGATCTTGGCGTTGATCCGTGCCCGTTGCTCTTCCAGCTTGGCGAGCCGTTCCGCTGCTTTTGCCATGTTGACATTCCCCTTGGTTATGTGCTTGCCATCATGCTATCATCGGAGCACAGACACCGCAAACCCCGACCGTCATTCTAACGGGAGGGCGCACTTACCGGTTTCTCTTCGAGAAACTGCCCTGCGGGCACCCCTTTGGGGCTGTGCGCTCTCCGAGGGCCATTGCATGGAGCTAAACCCCTATGGCCATCTATCACCTTACGGCCAAGACCGGCAGCCGGAACGGCGGCCAGTCGGCCAAGGCGAAAGCCGATTACATCCAGCGGGAGGGCCGTTACTCCCGCGACCGTGACGAGGTGCTGCACACTCAGTCCGGCCACCTGCCCGAGTGGGCCGAGCGCCCCGCCGACTACTGGGATGCTGCCGACCTGTATGAACGCGCCAATGGGCGGCTGTTCAAAGAGGTTGAGTTTGCCCTGCCGGTCGAACTGACCCTAGATCAGCAGCGGGAGCTGGTGGACGAATTCGCCCGGCATCTGACCGAGGGCGAGCGCCTGCCGTATACGCTGGCCATTCATGCCGGTAAAGGTGAGAACCCCCATTGCCACTTGATGATCTCTGAGCGGAAGAACGACGGTATCGAGCGCCCGGCTGACCAGTGGTTCAAGCGGTACAACGCCAAACAGCCAGAGCGGGGCGGGGCGCAGAAGTCCGAGAGCCTGAAGCCCAAGGCATGGCTTGAGCAGACCCGCGAGGCATGGGCCGACCATGCCAACCGGGCATTAGAGCGGGCTGGTCACGACGCCCGCATTGACCATAGAACACTTGAGGCGCAGGGCATCGAGCGCCTGCCGGGCATCCATCTTGGCCCCAACGTGGTGGAGATGGAGGGCCGGGGCATCCGCACCGAGCGGGCCGACACCGCCCTAGCCATCGACACGGCCAACGGCCAGATCATCGACTTACAAGAATACCGGGAGGTTATCGAGCATGAGCGCGATAGACAGAGTGAAGAAGTCCAGAGGCATCAACGAGTTAGCGGAGCAGATCGAACCGCTGGCCCAGAGCATGGCGACACTGGCCGACGAGGCCCGGCAGGTCATGAGCCAGACTCAGCAGGCCAGCGAGGCGCAGGCAGCGGAGTGGCTGAAAGCCCAACGCCAGACAGGGGCGGCATGGGTGGAGCTGGCCAAGGAGTTGCGGGAGGTAGCCGCCGAGGTGAGCAGCGCCGCGCAGAGCGCCCGGAGCGCCGCCCGTGGCTGGACATGGAAGTTGTGGGCCGGGGTCTTGATCGCTTCCGTGACGCCTATTCTGGCGCTGCTGATCGCATCATGGCTTTGGCTGGAGCCGCAAATCATCGAACAACAGGGGGGTATATGGCTGGTTTTCAAGCTCAAGTAAAGGGTGACCGCACCGCGCAAGCCATCGCCCGGCAGCTCAAGGCCATGGGCTGCGACCGGTACGACATCGGCATACGGGATGCCGCCAGCGGCAAGATGATGAACCGGGAATGGTCAGCCGCCGAAGTGCTCCAGAACACGCCATGGCTCAAGCGGATGAATGCCCAGGGCAATGACGTGTATATCAGGCCCGCCGAGCAGGAGCGGCATGGTTTGGTGCTGGTGGACGATCTCAGTGAGTTCGACTTGGATGACATGAAAGCCGAGGGCCGGGAGCCGGCGCTGATCGTGGAGACCAGCCCCAAGAACTATCAGGCATGGGTAAAAGTGGCTCAGGACGCCCCAGCAGGTCACAGGGGCGTAATCGCCCGGAAGCTGGCCCGCGAGTACGACGCCGACCCGGCCAGCGCCGACAGCCGCCACTATGGTCGCTTGGCGGGCTTCACCAACCGCAAGGACAAGCACACCACCCGCACCGGTTATCAGCCGTGGGTGCTGCTGCGTGAATCCAAGGGCAAGACCGCCACCGCAGGGCCGGAGCTGATGCAGCAGGCCGGGCAGGTGCTGGACAGCATTAAGCGCCAACAGGAACGGACGGCACGACTGGCCGAGATCACCGCCCCGCGGAGTGTGCGCCGGTATCGCCGCAGCGCCGTGGACGACTACCGCAGCGAAATGGCCGGGTTGGTCAAACGCTTCGGTGACGACCTCAGCAAGTGCGACTTCATTGCGGCTATGAAGCTGGCCAGCAAGGGCCGGGAGCCGGACGAGATCGCCAAGGCCATGGCCGAGGCCAGCCCCGCGATCATGGAGCGCAAGGCAGGCCATGAGGCCGATTACATCAAGCGCACGGTACAGAAAGTGATGGAGCTGCCGCAGGTGCAGGAGGCCCGCGCCGAGCTGGCGAAGCAGACCCAGAAGCAGCGCAGTCGGGGGCCAGATTTAAGTATGTAATGCTTGCGTTAGCGCTAACTGGTGGTATACTGTTAGCTCTAATGGAGGGTTTGAGATGAAAGACCAACACGACAAGCGTACCGGCAACCTGCTGGCCACCCCTAACGCTATACGACAGGCCCGCTTTGCCGAACAGCAGCGAGCCATGGGCCGCAAGGCCGCGAGCACCCCCCCCATAACTCTTCGCCTCATGACCGAGCGCGACCTGCCGATGCTCCATGATTGGCTCAACCGGCCGCACATCGTTGAGTGGTGGGGTGGTGACGAAGAGCGACCGACTCTTGATGAAGTGCTGGAACACTACCTGCCCAGAGCGATGGCGGAAGAGTCCGTAACACCGTACATCGCAATGCTGGGCGAGGAACCGATCGGCTATGCTCAGTCGTACGTCGCGCTCGGAAGCGGTGATGGCTGGTGGGAAGATGAAACTGATCCAGGAGTGCGAGGAATAGACCAGTCTCTGGCTGACCCGACACAGTTGAACAAAGGCCTAGGAACAAGGCTTGTCCGCGCTCTCGTTGAACTACTGTTCTCGGACCCCACCGTGACGAAGATTCAGACCGACCCGACTCCGAACAACCATCGAGCCATACGCTGCTATGAGAAGGCAGGATTCGTGCGGGAGAAGATCATCACCACGCCTGACGGGCCGGCGGTTTACATGGTTCAAACACGACAAGCCTTCGAGAGAAAGCGCGGTGTTGCCTAACAACTCATTCAAGCCGACGCCGCTTCGCGGCGCGGCTTAATTCAGGTGTTAGCGGTAATTTAACCAGATAGGAGTACAGACATATGAAAATCGTAAAAAGGATATTATTAGTATTGTTAAGTTTATTTTTTACAATTGCGTATTCAAATGCTCAAACTGACAACTTAACTTTGAAAATTGAGAATGTTTTAAAGGCAAAAAATGCCAGAATAGGAGTAGCAATATTCAACAGCAATGAGAAGGATACTTTGAAGATTAATAACGACTTCCATTTCCCGATGCAAAGCGTTATGAAATTTCCGATTGCTTTAGCCGTTTTGTCTGAGATAGATAAAGGGAATCTTTCTTTTGAACAAAAAATAGAGATTACCCCTCAAGACCTTTTGCCTAAAATGTGGAGTCCGATTAAAGAGGAATTCCCTAATGGAACAACTTTGACGATTGAACAAATACTAAATTATACAGTATCAGAGAGCGACAATATTGGTTGTGATATTTTGCTAAAATTAATCGGAGGAACTGATTCTGTTCAAAAATTCTTGAATGCTAATCATTTCACTGATATTTCAATCAAAGCAAACGAAGAACAAATGCACAAGGATTGGAATACCCAATATCAAAATTGGGCAACCCCAACAGCGATGAACAAACTGTTAATAGATACTTATAATAATAAGAACCAATTACTTTCTAAAAAAAGTTATGATTTTATTTGGAAAATTATGAGAGAAACAACAACAGGAAGTAACCGATTAAAAGGACAATTACCAAAGAATACAATTGTTGCTCATAAAACAGGGACTTCCGGAATAAATAATGGAATTGCAGCAGCCACTAATGATGTTGGGGTAATTACTTTACCGAATGGACAATTAATTTTTATAAGCGTATTTGTTGCAGAGTCCAAAGAAACTTCGGAAATTAATGAAAAGATTATTTCAGACATTGCAAAAATAACGTGG
>NZ_JAWOTW010000036.1:0-8845 GCF_033339075.1 Vibrio sp. 970 | reverse complement strand
CCATGCGTTAGGTTTAGGGTTTAAGGTGGTATGCGGAGGCTACGGTATTGCGTGCCTCACACCTTAACAAGGCGTTATACCTTATCGGAGAAAGTAATATGGAGTTAGTTTTACCATCATTAAAGTTTGAATCCTCTTTTGCGAGTTTCCATGAAGATTTCGCTCTACATGATATTGAAAATGCTGAATATTATCTCGAAGGAAAAACCGATTTTAAGGTGTATGTTCAGCATCTGAAAGACGAAGCAAAAGGAATTAATTTACCTGAAAACTATGTGCCATGTAGTCACTTTTGGTTAATCAACTCAGATAAAACGATTCTTGGCACAATTCGAGTACGTCACCATATCAACAATGAATTTCTCTCATTAGAAGCCGGACATATAGGCTATGATATTGCCCCTTCATTTCGTGGCAAAGGTTACGGAAAATTGATGCTTTCTTTGGCTCTACCTAAAGCGGCTGAGTTAGGAATTGAGCAAGCTTTGGTTGTTGCCGATGAGGACAATTTAGCGTCTAGAGGTGTTATCGAAGCGAATGGTGGTAAGTTCGATAAAATTGTAATAGGTAAAGTTTTTCCCAATCCTTTGGCTAGGTATTGGGTGAGATGTAAGTAACGGTATAACAAATTGCTTAAGCGTGATTCAGCACGCGTGGCATTTTTGATATGCGTTTGATTTCGGTGTTGAAGTGCTATGCGGCGGCTTGGTCATTGCGTGCTTCACACCTTAGCAAGGCGTTAGGCAAATGGATGAACTATGTCAGAATTTAAGTACGAAATTATTGCTCTAGAGGGTTCAACAGAGATAGATTACAGAGCATATTTTGATGGGAAAGCTTGTGATTTATCTGAAGTTTCAGGTCATATTGCGAAACTAAGAGCATCACTTCAACTAATACTTGCTGATATAAGAGAATGTCACGAAATACTTAACTCAATGAGAAATCATGAAGACTTGTCTAGTCATTTATATAAAGCCTTTGTGATTACTTACAGTAAATGTTTTGCTAGTGGCGCTGTACGAGGGTTATCTTTAGATTCAAAGCGAGTATACAAATCTGCTCCTGATCTGCTAAAACTTCATGACCATGTGTACAAAATGAGAAATACTTATATCGCTCATGCAGATAATTCAGCTTGTGAGCAGGCCGAGGTCTATTTTGTCAAACACGAAAACATCTCAGAAGTGTTTGTGCCAACTAGCAAGTACTCAGCGCCATGGTCGCATAGTTTCGAGGAGCTATTTAGTTTAATCAATGAGTTGTATGCTCATGTTGTTAAACAAACTCGCAAGGTTGATTCGAAAATTACGGAGCAATTTGCCTAACAAACAATTTAAGAGTGATTCAGCACGCTTGGCATTTTTGGTTTGGGTTAAGTTTAGTGTCTACGGTGGTCATATTTAGTGTCGTGGTCGCGTGCTTCACACCTTAATTGGGCGTTAGCTTTCTGGGGAGAAATAATGAGGATCAGACAAATTAAGGCTTACCGAGTAACATCAATTATTTCTTTGCTGTTAGGCATTACCGCACTACAGGAAATATATATAATCGAAAACCTATTAATTATTGGTTTTGCTGCTGGTGTGCTTGGTACCTTCTTGCTAGGCAGTGCCGGGCTTTTTACGGTATTTCGATTTGTGTCTGCGTTTTTGAAGGAATCAAGTTTAAGCCTGTCTAGTCGTGTTTTAGGGTGTGCTTATTCGGTGCTACCTGTTCTACTTTGGTACTTATGCAACGTTAAGTTTATATTGGTGCCTGCGGTGAATGCTAAAGAGCTTTCAACCTTCTTTATTCCATCGGCTTTGGCTGTGTTAAATGGAGTTATAGGGGTAATCTTATTCTTCGGAGTCGTTGAAATAAATAATAAACTTCTGGGGAAATCATAAAGCTAACAAACTGTTCAAGAGGGATTCGCAACGCGTGGCATTTTTGCTATGCGTTGGTTTTAGTGTTTAAGGTGGTATGCGGCGGCATCGGTATTGCGTTGCTCACCCCTTAACAGGGCGTTATTTTTTTTTAGGTGAGTTATGGAGAAAATAATATCAACAGCTTTTGTAGATATGTGTGGTACTTATGAGCGGATGCTATGTTCATTTTATCCAGCGAGAGACTCAACAGGATTTACAGAGCAAAATCAGGTTCACAACTTTGTGAACGCATTAAAAACTGCGTTAGATGATGAAAACTCGGTACATTGGTTAGAGTTCCCGTGGGTCAAGAAGAATGAGCATATTGATGGGATGGTATTTTCTCCAAAATATAAATCAATATTTTACATTGAAGCAAAGCGCCTTTCTAAATCGATTCAAAAGTCACTAGTGGTGAAAGATATTGAAAGGGTAGTTAGTAGTGATCGGTCTTTTATCAATTGCAATGACCTTTATGCTGATCATGAATACATAATTGTTTTGTCTGATGTCTGGCTTGAAGATAAATGGAAAACGGCAATTCCCCATTGGTGGTTGGGCTGCGAAGAACTTCCTGTTCAATTTCAGTCTTGGGAGTTCAAACATAAAAGAAAGCTAGCTAAGCCAAAAAGTACTCTCCAAAAAGAACTACAAACAAGAAACATAGATTGGGTAAACTCAAATTCCCTTGTTTATTTGGTTGGCGAAAAAGTAGATAAGGTAAAGAACTACTGCCTATTATTAGCAAGCAAAAAAATATAACAAAGCATTTAAGAGTGATTCGCAACGCTTGGCAGTTTCGCTTCGCTCAAGTATAGCCAAGCGCCGCTCACACCTTAATGCGGCGTTATGGCGCAGGGCAAAATTCAGCTAAGGGAACTAGATGAGTGATAAAGTTAAAGTAGCCTTGCAGTGGCTCAAAGAAATCTTGGATGCAGAGGATGTGGAGTATCAAATAGTCGGTGGGTTAGCGGCAACCATTCATGGTGGTAGTCGGGAAATCGCAGATATAGATCTTTATATTCATAACTCTGACGCAGACAAGGTGTTATCGCATGTAGCAAAATACATATCAAAGCCGTTAGATCATTATGCCGAATATGGTTGGGATTTAGAGTATTTCCAGTTGGTTTACCAAAGTCAAAAAATTGAAATCGGTTTGTCTCAACATACGAAGATACAATCACGTCAAGATGGTTCTTGGCACCAGCTTGAAATCTACTTTTCAGAATCAGTTCTTAAAGATTATCAAGGTATCGAGTTGCCAGTCATCCCAGTTAATCGTTTAGTCGAGTACAAGCGGATATTGGGTAGGGAAGTAGACCAAATTGATATACAAGAGCTAACTTTGAGTTCATCGCCATAACAAAGCATTTAAGAGTGATTCCCAACGCTTGGCATTTTCAATTTAAGGTTGGGTTTTGTGTTTACCGTGCAATGGTTTAGGTTTGGTGGTAGCGTTGCTCACACCTTAATGCGGCGTTATGTTCTAGGAGAAAAAATGAACAGTTCTCGATATCATTGGCAAGAAGAGTTAGAAAAAGCGAAAGCCCAAGGCGATGAAGAAAAGATTAAGCATTTTAGCTATCTATTGTTAACTTACACGGACGAGTACTTTGAAAATCTAGATAAATTTTACACTTTGCTTCCTTCCGATGGTGATCTGACACTACTAGTTCTCAAGGGGCATTTATTAATCGAGCAGCAAATTCGCTCGTATGTGCACAACCATTTTCCAAATCAAAAAGCTTTAAAAGAAGTTTTTAAAGATACCCATAGTTTAATCAATGCTGGTAAGGCATACGCAGACCCAGACTGTACTGAAACACTCGTCCTATGGGATTGTTTTATAAAATTAAACAGTATTCGGAACTTTTTGGCACATCGTCTAGACCATACTGGTTTACAGCATAAAATAGACGATTTTCTCAAAGTATCTGACCGCTTTATTTCATTTGGTCCAGATAGTGATTCTGCGTATGATCGAATGCACAATGCGATCAATGCTATTTACCAAAAAGCGCTTTATCTATCGACAGTTCAAGAGAAGAAGTACCGAGAATTTGAAGAGCAACGAACATAACAAACTGTTTAAGAGTGATTCGCAACGCGTGGCATTTTTACTATGCGTTGGTTTTAGTGTTTAAGGTGGTATGCGGCGGCTTCGGTATTGCGTTGCTCACACCTTAACAGGGCGTTAGTAGGTCAGGATGAACAAACAAAAACTCAAGCGTCTAATTCAGCAAGTTCCTGAGTTAATCGAAACAGCTGAAGTGTGTCGGGAAGTAGGGCTGCCAAACTTCTATATCGCAGGTGGCGCTATTACTCAAATCATCTGGAACAGTATTGAAAGTAAATCGCTTCTTGCTCAAGTTAAAGACTTTGATATCGTCTATTTCGACAGTTCTAATGATGTCACTGAAGATGAATTCAAAAATCGTATTAGTTCACGGTTAAGTCATGGTGTCGACATTGATGTAAAAAACCAAGCAGTCATACATGAGCGCTACTCTAAGAATTTTGGTTGCTCCATTCAGGCATACGAGCGTGTCGAACAAGGTATCGAGTCTTGGCTTTCTGCCTTTGCTATTGGGTTCAATCTAGATAGCTCAGGTAATATTAACCTGTTCGCCCCCTACGGGTTAGAGGATGCATTTAATATGTTGATCAAACCAAACAAAAAGGCAATGACAGAAGCTAACTACAACAAAATGAGTGCTGGCTATAAGGCTAGGTGGCAACAAGTACAGGTGCTCTCTTGGAATTGACCTACTAACAAACGCTTTAAGACGGATTCGCAACGCTCGGCGGTTTTGGTTTAATTTAGGTTTTGTGTTTACGGTGTAATAATTGAGTGCAGTAGTAGCGTTGCTCACCACTTAAGCGGGCGTTAGCAAACAAGGAGTATGAAGGTGAGTCAAAATCCTTTATCAAATTTAACAATCGATTATTGGTATAAGTTGCTCCCAGTAATTGCTTCTGTGACTTTGGTTCTTTCTCTTACAGTTGAGCTTCAAGGAGTAACTAATACATTAGTTCAAATTGCATCGATAGGAGTGATTTTTATCGGGATTGGTGAATGGATTAATCATCCTCTTCAGACCAAATTAGCTTATAACTTGAAAATAACTAACCGGAATAGAATAAACACTTTCTGGGGTAATATGTGGGATGTCGCAGGAGTTGGTTTGGTAATATATGCGTTTAAGTTTCTATAGTCAGAATCAGCCAATTGTTTGCTAACAAACTGTTTAAGAGTGATTCGCAACGCGTGGCATTTTTACTATGCGTTGCGTTTAGTGTTTAAGGTGGTATGCGGCGGCATCGGTATGGCGTTGCTCACACCTTAACAGGGCGTTATATTCTTACGAGGAAATTTTGGATAAATTCGATATAGGCAAACTTACTTACAAACCAGCCAAGGAAGTTGCTCAAGAGATGTTAGCAAAAAAGGAACAGGCAAAAGCTTCTCCTGCTGTCCCGAAAGATCTAGAAGGGCAGTCTCTCTGGCACTTAATAAAGAGTGTAAAGCCAGTAGATATCTACTGTTACCTGAACGCTCGGTTTGGTCCGCCAAATGGAATGCAAATGCTTTTCAAATCTAATGATAGTGACAACCTGTTTCAATGGCATTATACGCTTCACTACGAAGAGGAACGCATTGAAATCATGTGTACTAACTACCGTATTGAGGTAATGCATAGTTTTGCTTTTCCTGACCATCAATTCGCTGTTGATCAATTCCTTTTGGACATAAAAACGGATTACCAAAATTACAAAAAAGAGATCAGTGATTTTCGTAAAACTTTGGAAAAGTGGAATATATTCATAAACCCATTTTTTCACAATAAATCGGTTATGGAATATCAAGTAAATGCACTTGATGAATTGAAGATCGATAGTCTCTCCGATGTTCCAGAAACAATAACAGAAGAAAATCAGAATTATTTTAATGAAGTCGCAGCAAAGTACACCCAAGCTACTGCTTTAGCATTTAGTATCAGAATGTTAGCTCCGGTATATGCTGAGTCCTTTGTTAATACATTAATATTCCTTCTCGCTGATGATGATGTCAAAAAAGATAAGCGTTTGTATGACAGCATTATTAGACAAAACATTGATATTCGAGTTAAACAATTACATAGGAATTGTAATGGTTTCGTACATCCTGTTGACTACAACAATGCCGAAGCATGTAAGAAACTACATACGTTATTTAACAATCGGAATGATTTGTTACATGGGAATATAGACCCGAAGAAATCCGTTTACGACACATTCTATTTTCAGGGCAAAACACCACTTCCACTTGAGTTCAAAAATATGTTTACTCAGGCTCACTCTGCATCAATGAATGTATATTCTCCTGAGCAGGCTTTACAGGATTATGAAGTAGTGCAAGACTTTATAGCATATGTGCTTATGTGTCTTGATGAAAACCTAGATAAGCAAGTTAGGCACTTTTTAGAAACTCAAGATCCTGGATGGAACGACAAGACTGGAAGGGTAGGAATTCTATTTCCTCAGCATTACGCTGATAGTCATATTGGACTGAGCATACCAATAACTAAAAGCTCCTAATTAGCCCAGAATATAACAAACAATTTAAGAGTGATTCAGCACGCCTGGCATTTTTGGTTTGAGTTAAGTTTAGTGATTACGGAGGTCAAATTAAGTATTGTGGCACGTGCTTCACACCTTAATTGGGCGTTAGGAGTTTGCGCATGAAATTGATTTTTAGTGTCGTTTTAACATTGTTTGCATTCAGCTCTAACGGAGCAGAGCAAGTAACCACAAAAGATTTGTACGAGAAATTCAACATGAGAACTGTCTATAGCTCTTATGGTCAGAATTTAAAGTGGTATTGTGAAAGTTATCCTAGAGAGTTCTTTTCTACAGAAGAGGCTTCGTTTGTTTCTGATAGTCGACTTGAGTTAGTGTCAGGTGACAATGTTTGGATTTTCACTATTTCAGAGCCAAATATAGTTACTATTGGAAATCAGATAACATCGGGTACATATAACAGCGTCTCAACGTATGAGCTTTACTTTGACCCTCGGACTCAGGACTGGAGGGCAAATGAAACATATATAGACATACCGAAAGATTGTGAACGCTATGAATAAAACTCCTAACAAACTGTTCAAGAGGGATTCGCAACGCGTGGCATTTTTACTATGCGTTGGTTTTAGTGTTTAAGGTGGTATGCGGCGGCTTCAGTATTGCGTTGCTCACCCCTTAACAGAGCGTTATATTAAGGGGCGTTTACGATAGTGCTAACGTTGGCTTACTTTCACTAACTTCCCTTGCTACAATGCATTCTTTGAAAGAAAACATAGGGAATGAGAATTAATGTCCGTAGAAAAGTGTTTAGATCATATTGAGTTTTTTGGATACAAAGCAACCCAAGATGAAGACGGAGACTGGGTGGCTATACGAGATGAACACCCAAGAAAGTTGCTTGTAAGAGAGGCTGTTGGTGGTATTGGTTTTAGTATATTTTTTGACCTAGATGGTTCAGCTTTTGATTTGGAATCTGCTAATCAATTAAACAAGAAAATTTGGTTATCTACTGCGGCTATTTATGATGAGAACTCTGTTGGACTCGATTTTTGGATTCCATCTTACGGGGATAGAGAAACCTTTGGAAAGGTCTTTAATCGTTTTCTAAAAGAAGCAGACATGTTCATGAGACGTTTAATAGATGAATCAACCGATGAGGATTAAATATGGAACCTCATATTTTAACAACAGTATCTTCGATACTTGAGGTTGGAGGGTTAGCAGTTTTTTTTAACTATGTAATTAAAGGCTTGAAATCAAAGATAGACTCTTTGTCAGAGACGATCCAAGTACAGAAAGGAACGATCGAGGCAATGGAATCTAGAGTCTCTGAAGTTCAAAAAATTGGCGAGACATATACAAAATTTGCTAAAGAATTGCCTTCATATGTTGAAGATTATGAAAAGCTAGTACGTGTGACTAAGGATAGAGTTATAGATCATTTAGAAAAGGAAGTTAAATTCTATAAGAGTAAGGCAGATGGCTTTCTCGAAGAGCCAGAGAGTCTCTCTAGTGGAAAAATTAAAAAGTTCAAAGATTCTATAGACAATTAATATAACAAAGCATTTAAGAGTGATTCCCAACGCTTGGCATTTTGATGTCATCGTTGGGTTTTGTGTTTACGGTGGCATGGTTAAGTTTCGTGGTAACGTTGCTCACACCTTAATGCGGCGTTATGTGCTTATGAGGAAAATTGACATGGAAGTGATAGAGGCCAACCCTGATTTGGCCCCAATATTAGCGAGTTATGCGAAAGAATGCCTAGAATCGGGTATTCCAAAATATTCGGGTGTGGAGCAAGATCCGACAGCTTATTTGTCAGGTTTGGTCGAACGTTCAAAGGCAATCTCCGAGTTACCAAAGGGATATTTACCTAGTACAACTTACTATTGTGTATCGAACTCCGAAATTTTAGGTGCAATCCGAGTTCGCAAAGGTACTAATGCCAACGTAGAAAATATCATTGGTCATGTCGGCTACGAAACTAGACCGTCAGCTCGTGGTAAGGGTGTAGCCTCATTTCTGCTTGCTTGGGTGCGAGACCATGTTGTCACTGATTCAGTTATTGTTACTTGCTCAATTGACAATCCTGCATCTCAAAAGGTCATTGAAAACTGTGGTGGTGAATACCTCGGTAACTACACAGATGAGAGTGAGGGTACGGTAAGGCGTTACCGTTTAGCACGCACATAACAAAGCATTCAAGAGTGATTCGCAACGCTTGGCAGTTTCGCTTCGCTCAAGTATAGCCAAGCGCCGCTCACACCTTAATGCGGCGTTATGCGCTCGCAGAAGTGGAGATAATCAATCATGGAAGATTTAGCTAATTCGTTAAGAAGTTCTGGCCTAAAAGTCAAAATTAAAAAAGGAAA
>NZ_JAWOTW010000035.1:0-9321 GCF_033339075.1 Vibrio sp. 970 | reverse complement strand
CGGCCTGTCACGCCGGGGGTCGCGGGTTCGAGTCCCGTCCACTCCGCCACTTATATTAAGCCTCAGTCGAAAGACTGAGGCTTTTTTCGTTCTGGTTCCCCCGACTTACCTGAAACTCACTTTCATATTGAAACCTTGCATCGAGAGGCCGGCTTCCCTCTGGCGATGCTTTCTAAGCCCTGTTATGAGTGAAGTGGAACGCAGTTTTGTGTGGTTTCTGCAGTCTCGAGCGCTAGTTTTGAGCCCCTGTACTTAACTTACCAAAGCTTCCTTTATTATTACCTGGAGAATTTATTCACTAGGTTATGTTATTTTCGGGGGAGGTTTCTCTTCACATGGTTTTAATATCGTCGTGAACGAGCTAGCATGTAACTCTGTGCCTTAGTCTTAGCCTTATTCCGATACCAAGCTCTAACCAAAGCTCCTTTTATTCGATATTAGAAAATCTAGTTATGTGACAGAGTTTAATTGTTTGAAGTGTCGCTTGTTTCTAATTTGAAAACAGGACGACTTTGAATACAAGTTTAGTCTCACTGAGATCAAGAGGGAGGGGGGCTACATTTCTGTTAAGGCTTTGATCTACCTGAATGCTAGCTCAGTTTTATCTTGGTGAGGTTGCTAACCTGTTTGGGTTCTGAACGCAATTACCCTAAATGCCTCTTTCTCATAAAAATACAAACTCGCTCATTGCTAAGTATTGTGGAAGTTTAGCTTTGATGTTTGCGAGGAGCCTATATTGCCAAGGGAAGAGAAGTGATACAGATGAAAATGGGTAAATTAAAAGGCTCGTCTATGAATACTATCTATCAGCAATAGTTAGTATCTATGACAATGTAGCGTAGCGATTCTTCGTATATTTGATGGTATATCAAAGAATAAGGAGCATTCGTCCTTGAAGGGGAGTCTGAAAATTAGTTATGAAAAAAGCAGCTAGGTAGCTGCTTTTTATCTATTAAGTTACGTGTCTTTAAGAGTCCACTGGCTCCGTATGTTCCGGAGTGGTTATTGCTTGGTTGTTCTCTTCCATCTTCTTCTCTTCTGCTTTTGCTTTTTCAATCATTGGAGTGATTGTTGAGCCTTGAATGAGGATAGAGAAAACAACGACGGAGTAGGTCATTACAAGAATAATCTCTTTTACATCGATTAACTTATCTTGAATCACCCAAATACCAGATGGAATAGAAAGTGCCATCGCTAGTGCTAGGCCTCCGCGTAAACCGCCCCACGTCAAAATACGCACTGACCATGGATTATATTTTCTGTAACGTTTAAAGCCTATGTAAGAAAGAAATACACTTAGATAGCGAGCTGCTAGTACAAGAGGGACTGAAATAGCCATCATGATCCAGTCTTCTTTGTGGAATTCAAATAGCAGCATCGACATACCGATCAGTAGGAATAACACGCCATTCAAGAATTCATCAACAAGCTCCCAAAAATGGTCAAGGTGATCTTCACTCTCTTTTGAAAAGCCAATAAAGCGTGTCCAGTTGCCAATCATAATACCGGATACAACCATTGCGAGTGGGCCTGATACATGGATGTATTCAGCAAATGCGTAACCTGCTGTTGGGACACCAATGGTAAGTAACAATTCCATTGAGTGATCATCGGTGGCACTGATCAAGTAGTGGAATAGCAAACCGAGGACGAAACCATATGCGATACCACCGATAGCTTCTTGGATGAAGAGTAAGGTGACACTACCTACAGTTGGTGCCTCAGTGCCAAATGCAATCGTAAATAGAGTGACGAAGATAACCAAACCGAAGCCATCATTGAAGAGCGATTCTCCTTCAATCTGAGTGGAGATACGTTTAGGAGCATCGAGTTTTTTCACAATAGCCAATACAGCGATTGGGTCAGTTGGCGATATTAGAGCACCAAATAGTAAGCAGTAGACCAAATCAAATTGGATGCCAATTAACTGACAAAACCCATACAGCGCAAATCCAATAAAGAACGTAGAAAACAGTGTAGCTCCAAGGGCTAAAACAGTGATCTCCCACTTCTGATCTTTAAGGTTCGGGAGTTTGATGCCTAGTCCACCAGCAAATAGTAAGAAGCCAAGAATGCCTTTGAGCAAGAAATCTTCGAAGTTAATCCTTGTGACCGTCTCCGTCGCAATTTCGGTGAGATGGAACCAGTTGTTTTGACCCGCAATTAAGATTAGAAGTGAAAGCACCATTGAACCTGCGGTAATCGCAATGGTGGTTTGCATCTTTCCTATCTTGCTGTTTACAAAAGCAATTAGCATCGCAGCTGCGGATAGAAAACATAAAGTATGATAGACCGACATAGAGCTCTCTATTTGTAACATTTTATGAATGGAATTCTCGGCTGATGCTGCTTAAATAGCAAACATTTTTTCGTGATTATTTTGTAAGTTAAGAAGGAGATAAAATAATCATTAATTCCACGTTTAGACGTCTAGACTCCTGAAGTTTGTGTGATAGGATGGAAAGATAACTAAAGGAATGAGGCTGTACTGTGGGAAGTAACGTAAGACAACAGATTGAAGCTCAATTGAAGCAACGTATTCTTTTGATTGATGGTGGTATGGGAACCATGATTCAAGGGTACAAACTTGAAGAGCAAGACTATCGAGGAACGCGCTTTGCGGATTGGCATTGTGATCTAAAAGGTAACAACGACCTGTTGGTTCTAAGTCAGCCTCAACTTATCAAGGACATTCACGCTGCATATTTAGAAGCGGGTGCAGATATTCTCGAAACCAACACGTTTAACGCAACAACCATTGCGATGGCTGACTACGAGATGGAAAGCCTAAGTGAAGAAATTAACTTTGCTGCTGCCAAGCTTGCACGTGAAGTTGCAGACGAATGGACCGCAAAAACACCCGATAAACCGCGTTATGTCGCAGGGGTTTTAGGGCCGACGAACCGCACTTGTTCTATCTCTCCTGATGTAAACGACCCTGGATATCGAAATGTTTCTTTCGACGAGTTAGTTGAGGCTTACTCTGAATCGACTCGAGCGCTGATTAAAGGTGGTTCTGATCTTATTCTTATCGAGACCATCTTCGATACGCTTAACGCTAAGGCTTGTTCATTTGCTGTTGAAAGTGTGTTTGAAGAGATGGGTATTGAGTTACCTGTGATGATCTCGGGGACTATTACTGATGCTTCCGGTAGAACATTATCCGGTCAAACCACAGAAGCGTTTTACAACTCATTACGTCATGTTAAACCGATTTCGTTTGGTTTGAACTGTGCACTTGGCCCGGATGAACTGCGTCCTTATGTTGAAGAGCTCTCGCGTATATCAGAATCTTTTGTTTCCGCTCACCCAAATGCTGGGCTTCCGAATGCATTCGGCGAATACGATTTGTCGCCAGAAGATATGGCTAAGCATGTTAAAGAGTGGGCTCAAAGTGGCTTTTTAAACTTGATTGGTGGGTGTTGTGGTACAACTCCTGAGCACATTCGCCAAATGGCACTCGCGGTTGAAAATATCGCCCCTCGTCAATTACCTGAACTTCCCGTTGCTTGTCGCTTGTCTGGCCTGGAGCCACTCGCTATTGATAAAGACTCTTTATTTATCAATGTCGGTGAGCGTACGAATGTAACCGGTTCTGCGCGTTTTAAGCGCTTAATTAAAGAAGAGCTGTACGATGAAGCGCTCGATGTGGCTCGTCAACAAGTTGAAAATGGCGCTCAAATTATCGATATCAACATGGATGAAGGCATGTTGGATGCACAAGCTTGTATGGTTCGCTTTTTAAACCTTTGTGCGTCAGAACCTGAAATCTCAAAAGTACCAATCATGGTTGACTCTTCCAAGTGGGAGGTTATTGAAGCCGGTCTTAAGTGCATCCAAGGCAAAGGCATTGTTAACTCGATCTCTCTCAAAGAAGGCAAAGAGAAATTCGTTGAACAAGCTAAGTTGATCCGCCGTTACGGTGCGGCTGTGATTGTGATGGCGTTTGATGAGATTGGGCAAGCAGATACACGTGAGCGCAAAGTAGAAATTTGTACCAACGCTTACCGAATTCTTGTTGATGAAGTGGGCTTTCCACCAGAAGACATCATTTTTGACCCCAACATTTTTGCCATTGCTACGGGGATCGAGGAGCATAATAACTACGCGGTGGATTTCATTGAAGCCGTTGGCGATATCAAACGTGATTTACCACATGCGATGATATCTGGTGGTGTTTCTAACGTCTCATTCTCTTTCCGTGGCAATAACTATGTACGTGAAGCGATTCACGCGGTGTTCCTCTACCACTGTTTTAAAAATGGTATGGATATGGGGATTGTGAATGCGGGTCAGTTAGAAATCTACGATAACGTGCCTGAAAAATTGCGTGAGGCTGTGGAAGATGTCGTTCTTAACCGTCGTGATGACGCCACTGAGAGATTGTTAGATATCGCGGCGGAATATGCAGGCAAAGGGGTAGGTAAAGAGGAGGATGCCTCTGCACTTGAGTGGAGAACTTGGCCTGTTGAAAAGCGTTTAGAGCACGCGTTAGTGAAAGGAATAACTGAGTTCATCGTTGATGATACCGAAGAGGCTCGTGTCAACGCTTCAAAGCCATTAGAGGTGATTGAAGGCCCACTAATGGATGGGATGAACGTCGTCGGAGACTTGTTTGGTGAAGGTAAAATGTTCCTTCCTCAGGTCGTAAAATCTGCACGAGTGATGAAGCAAGCAGTCGCGCATCTGGAGCCCTACATCAATGCAGAAAAGCAGGTGGGACAAACAAACGGTAAGATTTTGCTAGCGACGGTCAAAGGTGATGTACATGATATCGGGAAAAATATCGTTGGCGTTGTATTGCAGTGCAATAATTATGAAATTATTGATCTTGGTGTCATGGTTCCTTGCGAAAAGATCTTAAAAGTAGCGCAAGAAGAAAACGTCGATATTATTGGTTTATCAGGGTTGATCACGCCTTCATTAGACGAAATGGTGCATGTTGCAAAAGAGATGGAGCGTCTCGACTTTAACTTACCTCTTCTCATCGGTGGCGCAACAACGTCAAAAGCCCATACAGCAGTTAAGATTGAGCAAAATTACAAGCATCCAGTGGTTTACGTGAACAACGCCTCACGTGCAGTGGGCGTATGTACTTCTCTTCTGTCAGATGAACGTCGCCCTGAATTTGTTGAAAAACTTGAAGCTGATTACGAACGAGTACGTGATCAACATAATCGAAAGAAACCGAGAACCAAACCAGTGACATTAGAAGCGGCTCGAGCGAATAAAGTTGCGATCGATTGGGAAGCTTATACTCCTCCAGTGCCTGTTAAGCCTGGCATTCATATCTTCGATGATTTTGATGTGGCTATATTACGTCAATACATCGATTGGACACCATTCTTTATGACTTGGTCACTTGTGGGTAAGTATCCAACAATTTTCCAACATGAAGAAGTTGGTGAAGAAGCAAAACGTTTATTCGAAGATGCCAACGAGTTACTTGATCGAGTTGAGCGAGAAGGCCTGTTAAAAGCGCGTGGAATGTGTGGCTTATTCCCTGCTGCGAGCGTGGGGGACGACATTGAAGTTTATACTGATGAAACTCGTACCGACGTTGTGAAAGTATTACGTAACTTGCGACAACAGACCGAGAAACCAAAAGGATTCAACTATTGTTTATCCGACTACATCGCACCTAAAGAGTCGGGTAAACATGATTGGATAGGGGCATTTGCTGTCACTGGTGGTATTGGTGAACGAGAGCTTGCTGATGAATACAAAGCACAGGGAGATGATTACAACGCAATTATGATTCAAGCGGTGGCGGATCGCCTAGCCGAAGCGTTTGCTGAGTATTTGCATGAGCGTGTCCGTAAAGAAATTTGGGGTTATGCAGCTGATGAAGATTTATCTAACGATGATCTCATTCGTGAAAAATACCAAGGTATTCGCCCTGCGCCGGGTTATCCCGCGTGTCCTGAACATACTGAAAAAGGACCGCTTTGGGAGTTACTTAATGTGGAAGAGAACATTGGTATGACTCTAACCTCCAGCTATGCAATGTATCCGGGCGCGTCAGTCTCTGGTTGGTATTTCTCTCATCCTGACTCACGTTACTTTGCGATCGCACAGATCCAAGAAGATCAGCTAGAGAGTTACGCCGATCGTAAGGGGTGGGATAGGATCGAGGCTGAAAAATGGTTAGGGCCAAACATTAACGGTTAAATTGATGTTTACCTCGTCCAAATGTAACAACTAATGAAACGACAAAGGACTGCAAATACGCAGCCCTTTGTTTTATTGAGTTGAACTTACTTCTCAAACAACTCGGTGTGGAGTTTTTGTATGGCTTGTTTCGATACTGATTCATGGAGCAAGAAGCATAAGTTGTGAGGGCTAGCGCCATAACAAATCATGCGTAGGTTAAAATCTTCTAGCGTGCCAAAAACCTGTTTCGCGTAGCCTTTACTCTCACTCATGTTGTTACCAATGAGAGCAACGAGGCATAGGTCATGTTCAACTTCTACCTTACATAGCTCTTCTAACTCTTCTCGTACAGCTTGCGGCAGCTGCGGCGCGCCGCCGGATGTATCGGTTTGATCAAGTGTTAACGATACACTGATTTCAGATGTTGTGATCAAATCGACAGAGATCTTATGCTTTGCAAGGATCTCAAAGACCTTTGCTAAGAAGCCGTATGCGTGGAACATATTGGCGCTGCGTAGCGTTACCATGGTTTGGTTACAACGCAAAGCTAGCGCACGGAATAACGGTGAGCTTTCGACTTGGTGGCGAATCCAAGTTCCCCCTTTTTCTGGCTCTTTCGATGACCCTACAAATACCGGAATGTCGTGGCGTAATGCGGGTACTAGCGTAGAAGGATGAAGGATTTTAGCGCCAAAGTTAGCCATTTCTGAAGCTTCACTAAAGCTGATCTCAGGAATTGGTGAGGCTTTTGGCGCAATTCGCGGGTCTGTTGTGTAGATGCCCGGAACATCAGTCCAGATTTCTAGCCCTGCCGCTTTAACGCTCTCAGCAATTAAGGCGGCGCTGTAATCGCTGCCCCCTCGACCTAATGTTGTTGTATTACCGGCTTCGTCAGATCCTATGAAGCCTTGAGTAACAACAACGGATTGTTGGCAAAGTGGTACGAGTTTATCTTGCGCAAGCGTCGAAATTGCTTCAATGTTTGGCTCCGCGCGACCAAAGTTGTCATCAGTACGCAGCACATCGCGGATATCAAAGCGCACAGCTTGAATGCCTCGCTCACACATTAACTGAGTTAGAATATGCGTCGACATGAGTTCACCACATGCGACTAAATGATCGGTTAACTTCGCACTAGCTTGGATAGATGCAGCCTCGGCCAGGCTGGTTACGGTATCTAATATGCCATACACCTCGGCAGCAGTTTTCGTGCTGTCTTCGAGCTGAGTTAAAATGGCGTCATGAATGTTGGCCAAATTTTGTAGCAGCTCAGTACGGTGCGTTTGATCCTGAACACCGTTGGCGAGTTCTACCAATAGGTTGGTGACGCCAGAGCAAGCGCTGCTCACGACCAGGCGAGTATTTGGATTGTTTTCGATAATGGTGGCGCAACGACTCATTGCCTCAAAGTTGGCAACACTGGTTCCACCGAATTTAGCTACGTTAAATGCGCTCACTGCGTTCTCCCACGGCTTCCTAAAAAATTGTACATCCAATGTTTAGTGAGAAAAGGAACAGAGCAAAAAGAGAGGTATTTAGAATGCTATTTGAAAAATTTACCCTCAGAAGCCCTTCATCAGACTGCGCTGATGACAGTTGATGGGATTCAGCCCAATTCAACCGACAAGTCAAATCCTGCAACTTTGACTTACCTCGGCACTACTCCCCCTCAATGATTGGTGTTGGAATTGCGGTTCCACAAATCATCTACCTGGGTAGCGCTCCTCTTCTACATAAAGCTCAAACATTGAACGGTTTTGAGGCCTTAATGTCAATCAATATTTCAACCTTTATGGTGTTTTTTATTAACGATTTTGTGACACTGGTTTGACCTCCATACTTACGGCTAATTGCTGATAGAGGAAAAATCTATTAGGGTGAAGAACCCTACACCTGAGCCATGTTATTGAATAGAACTTTTAGAATGCTCAGGATAAAAGATAATCAAGGAGCTGACATGTCGATCCAAAGCTTTATTCCGCCTCACCGTATTTTAATGGGACCTGGTCCTTCTGATATTTATCCTCAAGTGTTACAAGCACTAAGCCGTCCTACTGTAGGTCACCTTGATCCTCTGTTTATCGGTATGATGGATGAGCTCAAGCAGCTATTGAAGTATGCCTTTCAAACTGACAATGAGTTCACTATTGCGGTTTCAGCGCCAGGTAGTGCAGGGATGGAAACCTGCTTTGTAAACTTGATCGAGAAAGGCGATAAAGTGATCGTTTGCCGTAATGGTGTATTTGGTGAACGCATGCGCGAAAATGTCGTCCGTGCTGGTGGTGAAGTTGTTATCGTCGATGATGAATGGGGGACGCCTGTTTCCATTGATAAAGTCGAGCAAGCACTCGAACAGCACCCAGATACAAAAATTCTTGCTTTTGTGCATGCGGAAACCTCAACTGGTGCAGTCAGTGATGCTCAAGCATTGGGTAAGCTCGCGAAACAGCATAATGCATTATCTATTGTTGATGCGGTGACATCGCTTGGTGGTGTGCCGTTAAAAGTGGATGAATGGCAACTGGATGCGGTTTACTCTGGTAGTCAAAAATGTTTGTCATGTGTACCTGGACTCTCACCAGTGACGTTTTCTCCTGCCGCGATTGAAAAGATTCAAGCAAGAACAACACCAGTACAGAGTTGGTTCCTCGATCAGAGTTTAGTTTTGGGGTATTGGAGTGGAGAAGGCAAGCGTAGTTACCATCATACGGCGCCAGTTAATAGCTTGTATGCGCTTCATGAAGCTTTATTGATACTGAAAAATGAAGGATTAGAAAACGCTTGGGCTCGTCACCAACTGATGCATGAAAAACTCAAAAATGGCTTACAAAAGTTAGGATTTGAATTTGTTGTGGACGAAGCCCATCGGTTGCCACAATTAAATGCGATTTACGTGCCTGAAGGAATTGATGAAGCAAAAGTTCGTGCTCACTTGCTAGAAACCTATAACCTAGAAATTGGTGCAGGCCTTGGGGCATTAGCTGGTAAAGCGTGGCGTATTGGCTTAATGGGTTACGGCGCTCGATCTGAAAACGTTGCGCTGTGCTTAAAAGCGTTAGAAGAGTCACTCACTGAATAAAATCATACAGCAATGTGACCCGTCCTGATATGGGTTGACACTTTTTAACTAAAACGCTCGATGTACTTCATCGGGCGTTTTGTATTTTA
>NZ_JAWOTW010000034.1:0-9668 GCF_033339075.1 Vibrio sp. 970 | reverse complement strand
AACTTGAACACCCTACTACTAAGATCAAGATAAATAATTGCAAAAATCTCATAATCTCTCTCTGACACATAACGCCTTGTTAAGGTGTGAGGCACGCAATACAGAAGCCTCTGCATACCACCTTAACCGCTAAACCTGACGCATAGCAAAAATGCCACGCGTGCCGAATCACTCTTGAACAATTTGTTATGTGCCTTTGCGAATAGAGCCCCAATACACTTTGTGCCTGTCAGCCAAAGGAATGATTTTATATTTTTGAATACCAAGCAGGCACCCAACCCTTGAATGCCCCTCAACTAAATGAGGTATGCCAGATTTACCACCAAGAACATTTGCATCTAGAAATATCGGTGGAGTTAACCAAGTACCATGCTTTTTCCAATGATTGAGTACTTCCTCTCGGCAATCAATCACTGCCTCTCCGACGTCGTTGAAATGCGCTGCATCTTCAGATACCTCCTCAAGAAAATCAGGAAATGAAGCGTTGCTACCTATCTGCAAAAACTTCGTCGTATCAAAATCAACTAGCTCCCACTTTAGACCAGGAAGTGATAGATCACCGTAGAGAGCTAAAAAGCGACTGTTGGCATTATGATCAATATAAAACTGTTCAATCACAGAATCAGGCGCACTAACCCCATGCAGCTTGAGTAAATCGATACTCTTATCTGTGCTATATGGATCTAGTGCAATTTTCGACAAGTCTTTATACTTCAATTTATTGCCTCAAAACTCTGGTGGCACATAACGCCTTGCTAAGGTGTGAGCAACGCAATACCTTAGCCTCCGCATAATACCTTAAACACATAAACCGACGCATAGTAAAAATGCCACGCGTTGCTAATCACTCTTAAGCAACTTGTTATACCGCTTGGTTGAGGCTAAAATGGCCAGCATAAAGACCACTTAAGAGACTGATTATATGACCACTAGAATT
This sequence comes from Vibrio sp. 970, assembly GCF_033339075.1. NCBI lineage: Bacteria > Pseudomonadati > Pseudomonadota > Gammaproteobacteria > Vibrionales > Vibrionaceae > Vibrio > Vibrio sp. 970. The sequence continues at coordinate 8,731 of NZ_JAWOTW010000034.1, read as the reverse complement.
TTAGCCGATGTTGCTGCAAGCATTACTGAGTTAAAAGCTAACCCTATGAAAGTTGCAACTAGTGCTTACGGCGAACCTGTTGCTGTATTAAACCGAAATGAACCAGCATTTTATTGCGTACCTGCCGAAGCGTACGAAATGATGATGGACAGACTCGAAGATCTTGAACTACTCGCTATCGCTAAAGAGCGTGAATCTGAAGAGAGCATTTCGGTAAATATTGATGACCTATAAACTCGACTTTAAAAAGAGTGCACTTAAAGAGTGGAAAAAGCTTGGCTCTACTCTGCAACAACAATTTAAGAAAAAGCTAATCGAGCGCTTAGATAACCCACATATTCCGGCTTCAAAGCTTTCTGGAGCTGACAACATGTATAAAATTAAGTTGCGTCAATCGGGCTACCGTCTCGTCTACAAAGTTGAAGACGATGTCATCATTGTAACCGTCCTAGCAGTTGGAAAGCGCGAACGTAGCGATGTTTATCGTAAAGCCATGAAAAGGTTAGATGACTGATTGCGGTATAACGCCTTGTTAAGGGGTGAGCAACGCAATACCGAAGCCGCCGCATACCACCTTAATCACCAAAACCAACGCATAGTAAAAATGCCACGCGTTGCGAATCCCTCTTGAACAATTTGTTATGTGAACATGCAAAGTCAGTATCCAATATCTAGAATCAGAAGCAACGTTAATAAAAAAGGAGGCCAGTACCATATGCTCACTTTCCATTGACGAACTATCAAAGTTTGGTACATCAAAGCGACAATAAATACTAGTTCCAGAAAAAGCTGGAAAGGAAAGATTAACAATGAGTAAACCATTCCATACCCAGGAGCTTGACCTGCTTCGCTAGGATTACTCATTACACCGTCGATAAAGTGCTCGAAATATAAGTAAATGAAATGGTTCAGTGTTAGTACAACTAAAACAAACCTCACAGTACTCACGCTCCAAGTTTATGATTTGAAATAGTATTTGTTCCAGATCAGAAACTGTCGAGCATCATATTTTCATAAACTCGACATCAATCTCAGTTTTGTTCACATAACGCCCTGCTAAGGGGTGAGCAACGCAATACCGAAGCCGCCGCATACCACCTTAATCACTTAAACCAACGCATAGTAAAAATGCCACGCGTTGCGAATCCCTCTTGAGCAGTTTGTTAGTTTGCAAACCCAAAGCGTTGATTTTACGTTATTTTAAGCTTTGCAAACAATAAAACTTATGTGTTTTGATGCACTTAAGTCAGTCGTAGTCTCAAAGCGGCTACTCAATGAAACCACGTGGAACAAACAACGCCGCAGAAAACGAACTAACAATACCAAAAAGCGCTTTTGGAAAACCAATCTCACAATGCGGACTTTCAACAAAACCACTGAAACCACATGAACTTACCACACCAGAGAAAACGCCATTTCAGCGAGTAGAGCGGCTTTTGCACCAACAAACTCAACGAGCAAAGTTTCAGCAAAAAAGTTCAACTTAGTTAACCCAAAAGTCGCCGCACCAAAGAACAAATCAACCGTTGAAACGATACCAATTTTGAGTTTACACCACGCAAGTTAACACTGAAATTGAGTGCCGATACGACAATTTCGACTTTAAGCTTTTACCACTAAATCTTACGATATAGGCGCGTTTTTCCTCTTGCAAACTAACGCCCAATTAAGGTGTGAGCCACGCTACCACGACACTCAACTTGAACATCGTAAACACTGAGCTTGACCCAAACCAAAAATGCCAAGCGTGGGGAATCACTCTTAAATTGTTTGTTATGTATTACAAGCCGCCCGCTAAATCTAAGTAGTTTCCTGTCGAAAACGATGACTTTTCAGACGCTAACCAATAGATTGCTTCTGCAACTTCTTCTGCCGTACCACCCCGCTGAAGAGGAATGATGCTCTTAAGCCTTTCAACCCTCTCTGGCTCCCCTCCGTCAGAGTGCATATCAGTATAAATTAGCCCAGGACGAACACAATTAACTCTAATACCCTCAGCAGCAACTTCTAAGGATAGCCCCTTAGTTAAAGTATCAATCGCCCCTTTTGAAGCTGCATAGTCGATGTACTCATTTGGAGAACCAGAGCGAGATGCACCAGAAGATACATTAACAATTACACCGCCATTTCCGCCGTGTCGGGTAGACATACGCTTTACTGCTTCGCGGCTGCACAAAAAGTAGCTCGTAACATTATTGATTAATATTGCATTGATCCTGTCGGCTGTCATTTCCTCTAGCCGACATTGTGTACGTAAGATCCCTGCATTATTCACCAAAACAGATACTTGACCTAATTCACGATCAATACGTTCAAACAGTTGTACAACTGCATGTTCATCAGAAACATCAGCTTGAACCGTAATACAGTTGCCTCCGTTTGATGTAATTTCTGATGCAAGTTCTTCCGCTGCATAAGAGTTAGACTTGTAGTTGATACAAACAGAATAGCCTTTCGATGCGAATAGCTTTGTAGTCGCAGCACCAATTCCACGGCTACCACCAGTAACTAAGACTACCTTTGAATTTTTCATAAACTATCCCTGTGTAGTGAACTTGAAGTAATACATAACGCCCTGTTAAGGGGTGAGCAACGCAATACCAAAGCCGCCGCATACCACCTTAAACACAAAAACCAACGCATAGTGAAAATGCCACGCGTTGCGAATCCCTCTTGAACAGTTTGTTAGGCGACATTTCTACGTTTAACTTCTTTCTCATACGAAGATTCGTTGTATAGCCAAATAGCCCAAAATGCGAAAAACATCCCGATAGTGTAAATTGAGTAATTAAGAGCATTATCCGATAAGAAAATCGTAATGCCTGCCGCGTCAGAAGATGGATAAAGGAAAATAACATTAAAAATCATGTACAAAATGGCTGTGACGAAAGTTGTTCTGAAAAGCCAATTTAAACATCCTTTCTTTCGAGATTTTTGCCAATTATCAAATGCTTTACCATTCATTAATCCACTCCTTTTCTATTAACTGAAGCTAGATTCACGCCAAGATACTATCACTACTCTATCGTTTATCTCATGTCGCCTAACGCCTTGTTAAGGTGTGAGGCACGCAATACCGAAGCTTCCGCATACCACCTTAACCACTAAAACCAACGCATAGTAAAAATGCCACGCGTGCCGAATCACTCTTGAACAATTTGTTAGCTTTCTAGCCAACGAAGTACGCTGAATCATTTTCTGAAAACAAACAATCTAACGGGTAAGGAAGCTCAAGCCTTGGCATATTACCTTTTGAAAACCATTTAAGGCACACCGTTTCATCATCGATTGCAGACTGAGAACAACTTCCTACTACACATTTGAACATGATGACTGTGTATTCAACTTGATCACCGTTTGGGTATGTAAATCCAAAACCCTCACCGCCAAATACACCAAGTAGGCGTTCTACTTTTACAGCTAAACCTGTTTCCTCGCGAACTTCCCTGATCAATGCTTGCACTGGCGACTCTTGAGGTTCAATCATTCCGGCAGGAAGGCTCCATGTACCATCTGATTTTTTCTGAAGTAGTAGCTCTTTGTTTTCATTTAAAATGACACCTGCAACGCCGGGGATAAGAAGCGGCATCGTTCCAATCTTAGAACGAACCTCTTTGATATAGTCACTTGCGCTCAATTTTCCTCCTTGAAAGCTAACGCCCTGTTAAGGTGTGAGCAACGCAATACCGATGCCACCGCATACCACCTTAAACACCAAACACAACGCATAGTAAAAATGCCACGCATTGCGAATCACTCTTAAACAGTTTGTTATGTTCGTAGCTTTTGTAGTCCTCGAATCGCCCTGTTAGTCGACTCTACCAAGTCAGCCCGTTTCAATTTTTCTCGAATTGCCAATGCTTCTATGAACTGTTGCTCTGCCAGTTTATAATTGCCAACCTCAACATTCAATTTACCCAAATGCTGCAAGCTAAAACTCAAAGAAAGCTCACAAGCAAAGTCCTGGCTTTTTAAGAATGCTTTTTCAGCGCCAATCATGTCACCTGAATATTGCAGAGCCATACCTGAAACATGGGTTGACCAGAACTTGTTCTTAACGCTAGACGTTGAAGTATGCACTTTGGAAGCCATCCAATAAGCTAACCTACAAGGCCCAATGATTCGTAAACAATCGGCTATCAAGATTAGCTGCCATTCTAGCTTCTCTTTTTTGTTTGAAAGCTTGGATACGAGGGCTTTATACAGCTTTACAATAAGTTTCTGAAAAACGCCAAAAGTTACCCTGTCCCTTTGATATTCCAACATGTCCTCCAAGAACATAACGCCGCATTAAGTGGTGAGCAACGCTGACCACCAAACTAAAAGTATGATGCCGTAAACACCGAAGTTAAATCAAACCAAAAATGCCGAGCGTTGGGAATCCGTCTTAAATGCTTTGTTATAGCGCTTCTCATGTGATGATTCTATTTTTTGAGATCCTTAACGTGTTGCTAGAAAGCAAGATATTGACAGCAAGTCAAAGGAGCTGTAGCGTGCACCTTGTATGAAATCTTGAAACTGGTAGTGGATCGTTTTATTAGAAAAACTTGAAGCAAAGTGAATTGATGAAGTCACAAGAAACTCAAACTCAAACTGTAGTGTTGGAGTCTTTGTGTTATTGACTTAATAAACATACACAAAGGTCTGATGCTCCTAGATATGGAGTAATGTAATGACTTTATCCATTAAGAGCCTGGCTTGCTTACTAACACTAGCAGTAATTTTAACCCTGTTAATTTTTACTGTATTAGAAGCACGAAAAGAGCCATCAAGTATCTTTCTATTAAGCATTGCGACAGCTTGTATCAACGTACTTCCGAAAGTACTAACGCAGCTGACACCTTAGACATTCTGCTAGCTCTGAACATATAAGGGCTAGCTCATAGTATGTTTATGAACCCTGCGCTATAACGCCGCGTTAAGTGGTGAACAACGCCAGTCGCCAAACCTAAACCATTGCATCTTAGACACTTAACCTGACTTGAATTGAAATCGCCAAGCGTTGTGAATCCGCCTTGAACGCCTTGTTAGTTGTAAGTCCCCAACTCGTGCGTAAGACTAAAACCTGCATCACTTACTACTTCTGAAACCAATGAAACGAATTTTTCAGCTTCGCGGTTTGGCTGATACTTTGAAACAATCCTAATTTCAAAAAGCTTGCCCTTTGCTATTGGGTATTGTTCAAATATTTCTCCAGATTCAATAAATGATAAATACAGATTTAATTTGTCTTGCAGCAGTAATAGCTTTTCATTTTGATCATCCCACTCTAAATGATCGGATATAACCAAAATTACTTTTTCATTGTCATGTGCAATAACATCTACTTTATCAAGCTGCTCAATCGTCATATTTTGCCCTTTGCAACTAACGCCCTGTTAAGGTGTGAGCAACGCAATGCCGAGGCTCCCGCATACCACCTTAAACACTAAACGCAACGCATTGTAAAAATGCCACGCGTTGCGAATCACTCTTAAACAGTTTGTTAACTAACTACGATTTGTAAATATCTAAAAAGCTATAGCTCGGCTCGGGCATATTACGGGTATAGAAGGCTTCTGGAACATAATCCGTTTCAAACCCCAAGCGAAACCCGTATTTCTGGTAAGCAAGCTTTGCAAGTGCCAATAAAGGCACAGAAAAATAGCCAGTTAACTCTTCCTTTAATTTTTTTTGACTCCAATACTTGTGGTGCCCTTTGACCGCTTCATACATTACTTCTTGATATTCCGCTTCACCACAACCTGATTTATTTAGGACTTTTATCATCACATTAATCGTTGGTAAATTGATAAGGTTTGCGTGTTCAAAGGCTAAACCCTCAAGATACTCAGGAGTACTTACATCAATAAACTTCTGAATTAACGACTTAACGTCGCCAGATTTTATTCCAAGCATGGCCATCTGGAGTTCAAAGAAGGTATGAGACCGAACATTAGACCACTCAGTGCTTGGGTGATCGGCTGAGTTGGCAAGGTATTCTATATCGCTCACTTGCTCACAGAATAAAGATAGCCAAGCTGAATCTATCAGATGTGCCCCACTGATGGCGATGTGTTGAACTGTCTTCGCTCCTAAAGTCACCTCTGCTTTAGGGAGTACCACAGAAATCGTCTCTTCATCACTGAATAGCTGTGACTGTACTAATTTAATATCAAAGTACTGATGCATATCCATCGCTCTAAGACTGGATTCTATGTCACCAACCTTATGGTATAGACAACTTGTTAGAGAAAGACCTGCAAGGCTCACATCATATAAATCGACTTTGCCACTTTTATAGTAAAAATCAAAGTCATCAAGCAGTCGATTACATTTCATCCCATATGGGTTAGAAAGTCTCTTTAGGTAGTCTGCATGACATGGTATTGGTTTAAAGTGTTCTTTTGATGTCATATAAACATTTCTCTTTAATTTATTAACTGGATCGAAGGAGTTAGTTAACGCCCTGCTAAGGGGTGAGCAACGCAATACCGAAGCCGCCGCATACCACCTTAATCACTAAATTCAACGCATAGTAAAAATGCCACGCGTTGCGAATCCCTCTTGAGCAGTTTGTTAGTTTGCAAACCCAAAGCGTTGATTTTACGTTATTTTAAATTTTGAAAACAATAAACTCTATGTATTTTGATGCACTTAAGTCAGGCGTAGTCTCAAAGCGGCTACTCAATGAAACCACGTGGAACAAACAACACCGTTGAAAACGAACTAACAACACCAAAAAGTGCTTTTGGAAAACCAATCTCACAATGCGGACTTTCAACAAAGTCACTGAAACCACGTGATCTTTCCACATCAGAGAAAGCGCCATTTCAGCGAGTAAATCGGCTTTTGTACCAACAAACTCAAGGGGCAGAGTTTCAGCAAAAAAGTTCAACGCAGTTAACCCAAAAGTCGCCGCACCAAAGAACATATCAACCGTTGAAGGGTTGCCTAATTTTGACTTTTACCACGTAAATTAACACTGAAATTGAAAGCCGGTACGACAATTTAGACTTTGAGCTTTTACCACTAAATCTTGGGATATAGCCGCGTTTTTCCTCTTGCAAACTAACGCCTTGTTAAGGTGTGAGGCGCGCAATACCGAAGCTTCCGCATACCACCTTAACCACTAAAACCAACGCATAGTAAAAATGCCACGCGTGCCGAATCACTCTTGAACAATTTGTTATGTACGTGCTAAAGGTACACTACTGACTCCACATTGTTGCCCTCAGGGTCAATCAAAAACGCAGCGTAGTAGTTTGGAGCATAGTGTTTTCGTAAACCAGGCTTACCGTTGCATTTACCACCTAAAGATAACCCCGCTTGATGAAACGCAGAAACTTGTAATTTGTTTGATGCAGAAAAAGCAATATGGCACTTAGAATTACTGACGCCTTTTTCAATTAGAAACCTTACATTTGGCTCGCTCGAAAGCCCAAAGCCAGCAGCATTTTCATCTGACCACTTGAGTTCAATACCCAATGGCTCTAGCACATTCTTGTAAAACACATGACATTCTTCGAATGCAACTACCTTAATTTCAAAATGATCTATCACTCTCAATCCTTTAGAGTTGGTTACAATTTTCTTAAAGTACATAACGCCGCGTTAAGGGGTGAACAACGCCACCACCTTACTTAAACCATTGTGCCATAATCACAAAAGCTAAACTTTGAACCAAAACTGCCAAGCGTTGAGAATCCCTCTTGAACGCTTTGTTATGTGCGTGCTAAACGGTAGCGCCTTACAGTGCCCTCGTTTTCACTTGTGTAGTTACCAAGATACTCACCGCCGCAGTTTTCGATAACCTTTTGGGACGCTGGATTGTCAATTGAACAAGTAACAATAACTGAGTCAGTGACAACATGGTCTCGCACCCAAGCGAGGAGAAATGAGGCTACACCTTTACCACGAGCTGACGGTCTAGTTTCGTAGCCAACATGCCCAATGACATTTTCTACGTTGGCATTAGTACCTTTACGAATTCGAATAGCACCTAAGATTTCAGAGCCAGATACGCAATAATAAGTTGTGCTGGGTAAATAACCGTTTGGTAATTCAGAAGTTGCCTTAGAACGTTCAACCAAACCTGATAAATAAGCTTCAGGATCTTGATCAACGCCGAAATACTTAGGGATACCCGACTCCAAACATTCTTTCGCGTAACTCGCTAATATTGGAGCTAAATCTGGACTCGCTTCTACTACTTCCATGTCAATTTTCCTCAAAAGCACATAACGCCCAATTAAGGTGTGAGGCACGCAATACTGAAGCCTCAGCATATCACCTTAAACACTAAAGCCAACGCATAGTAAAAATGCCACGCGTGCCGAATCACTCTTAAATTGTTTGTTATAACTCTTTAGAATAGATACTCAACTTACAAGTTTCACACTCTGAAGTACCTACCCCGAGAACAATATTTGATTTAGTACCAAATGGATTTTTACATCTTGGGCACGGCATACGTGCGATTGCAATTCGCCGCCTGTAAAAGAATACAAATGCAAGAATCCCAAAAAAAGGAGCTAATATTGGTATAGTAAACTCTGCAATTACTCCCAACACGATACTCACGATTATAGGCTTTGATAAAGTGTAATCACTTTTCCTCGCCTCCAAAATTTCATCTATTTCTTTTTTAAAACTCATAATCTTCCATTGAGTTATAACGCCCAATTAAGGTGTGAGGCACGCAATACGATGCTCCCGCATACCACCTTAATCACTAAAACCAACGCATAGT
>NZ_JAWOTW010000033.1:0-10078 GCF_033339075.1 Vibrio sp. 970 | reverse complement strand
CTATTACCCCGCCACTTTCACTCTTAGGCTACAATCACGTACATTTAGCCTGAGAGATCCGTTGCGGAAATAACGCCCTGTTAAGGTGTGAGCAACGCAATACCGATGTTTCCGCAAACCACCTTAACCACTAAACACAACGCATAGTAAAAATGCCACGCGTTGCGAATCACTCTTAAACAGTTTGTTAGGCGAATTATAAAAGCGAATACCTTTCTTCTTCATAATCGAGTTCATGGTGGCAGTGCCTTAGAGCATCGTCTAAATACCAATCACCCTCGAGGCCGAAGCCATTATCATGCAAATATAGCTCGTAGTGTTCAATATGTTGATAATGGCGAATAATCATCAATTGCATTGACAGTAAAACAATTCGTGTTGCACAAACAACCAAGTTGTTTTCAAGGCATTCTGGTTCATTGTTTGGGCCCGGGCCAGGAAACTCTAAACTGCCGTGAGCAAACTTATTTCTTAGCTCATAAACTGCATTTAAACCCAAGCCTGATAGTCCAAAGTCTTTTAGTCGATTAATTCTCTTATTTACCCGCTCATAGCCATAGCATTGTTGAGCCAATTCTTGAAACTTTCTCGTTTCTTCAATTAATTCAGGAATTGAGCAAGTGATACCAACTTGTCCTATATAGAAGCTAGCATTAGTGATCTTGCCCCTTAGCTTCTTGTTCGGGTGCTTCGGTACTTCGACAAAGTCAATGCAAGCCTCTAACGCACCCCATATAAAATTGAATATAGTGAGGTTAAATGTGAACTTTTTGAGAACCTCATCTCGTGCAATATCATAATCATCTGATGGAGAACACCAACCCAAATTGTCATTATGCTTCAGAGTATCTATGGACATGCTTTCAATTGATGCTGCCATATTTAACCACTGCATCGTAGGTCTCCAACACCTCACATCTGAAGTAGCAAAAAGAATTTTAGATAATGTAGCAACATGGTTTTCGATGGGTATCAAAGTATTCTCCTATTCGCCTAACGCCGCGTTAAGGCGTGACGCGATGCGTGCCAAAATTGAGCGAAGCGAAACTGGCACGCGTTGCGGAATCGCTCTTAAACGCTTTGTTAGGCATTAACCCACCTTAGATTTCGGGGGATTTTCCAAGTAAGTTGCACGATACTCTTTGAAGTAAAACTTTTCCATTTCATTTGGGTTATCGACCGAAATGTAGCCAAGCCTTAAACCGCCATAGTTATTGATAATATAGCTGTAAAAACAGCCACTAGCTCCGTTTGCTAGGTGTTTTGCATATCGATAGTACCTTGCTTTGAGCGATTGCTTGGTTTTACCAATATAGAGAATATCTGACGTTCCCTTTAACCTCGGAACAGGATCAACTGCACGGAAAAAGTACACTACACTTTTAGCATCACTGGCTTCAGGGGAACCAAATAACTCTCTGAATTCACTTTCCAGATTATTAGATTCGGTGATTATCTTTGGAAGCATTTTTATGTCTTCTAAGTTCAAAATTTACTCCTGATGCCTAACGCCCTGTTAAGGTGTGAGCAACGCAATACGAAAGCCTCCGCACACCACCTAAATCACTAAAATCAACGCAGGGTAAAAATGCCACGCGTTGCGAATCACTCTTAAACAGTTTGTTAGCATGTTGTTTCCGCTACAAACTCATTCACTTGAGAGCGCGTTGTGAAACGTACTTTAGAACCGTGAAAATCTCTGAACAATTGCTGATGGAACTGTCGTGAACTTTTGGATTCGCGAACAGAGTATTCAGAAGCCCATTTTAATAATTCACGAAAATTCTTCTCCGCCTGTTCCTCATTAAGTTGCTTCGAGCTCTCCGAACCACGAGAATAAAGAGAACTTTTACATTCAGACCATTCCAAATCCAAAAACAACAGCATGTCAGCAGATAAAATAAGCTGTTCGGCTAAAGCACCAAATACTCCCTCAACTACCCAGTTGCATTGAGACTTTATACTAGCAATTTCATTTTCGATTGCTCCGGTGGAGCGTTTTTGATTATAGCCACCTGGCTCCCATACAATCGAGTCCAAGTTAACTTCTTGCAACTAAAGTTTTCGGGATAACTGTTTCGACAACCAACTCTTGCCTGAGCCAGAATTACCGATGATGAGAATTTTCTTCATATTACTCCCGCATGCTAACGCCCTGTTAAGGGGTGAGCAACGCAATACCGAAGTCGCCGCATACCACCTTAAACACTAAAACCAACGCATAGTGAAAATGCCACGCGTTGCGAATCCCTCTTAAACAGTTTGTTAGCTGTGTTTTACAACACAAGCTTTGCTCCCAACATACCGAGTACTGCGATAGCTACCATCGTAAACCAAAGGTAAATCATAAAAGATAGGCATAACGAAAATAAACCTCTCACAGCTTTATCTAGATTTGCACCTTCATCGCGCTGTAAAAAATATGCTAGCTCTGCTGTAGGTATTGATCCAGCAAAACTCTTAAATTTGAGCTTTACCATCATCAGCCCCATTGAGACTGGAAGACTAGATACTAGTAAAATGATTCCCACCGAAATCCAGACATTCTCGGGGGATTCATTACCTAAAACTACTGCTGCCCCGAACAACACAAAAAGCATTCCCAGAAAACCCTTAAAAGATGACAACAACGAGTCTCTTGTTTTTATATACAGCCAGAATAGCGGCTTATCATATTTTCTCATTTTTTCCTTAAACAGCTAACGCCCTGTTAAGGGGTGAGCAACGCCATACCGATGCAGCCGCATACCGCCTTAAACACTAAAACCAACGCATAGTAAAAATGCCACGCGTTGCGAATCCCTCTTGAACAGTTTGTTAACTGGATTTGCAAAGGCGGAGCGCTTGCTCTCCAGATTTTGCGATAATTACACGCTTATTTCTTGTAAGCGTCTTGAGTTTGTCCATTATTAGGGGTTTCGACTTTTTGGGATAGTCCCATAAGAATTTGATGAACTCGATATCAAACCTTTCATCGCAACCTTCAGCTAAATCTGGACGCTTACTACTTAATAATGTTCTCTTTAGTGCTCGATAGATACAGGTATATCGGTTTACATCTAAGAATATTACTGTGTCACAAGCTTCAAATCTTATATCAAGGGTGCTCTGATAATTACCATCGATAATCCAACACTCGCTTTCACAAAGACCTTTTTGAATTTTGATCCAGTCATCTTTTGGAGTTTTAACCCAATTTGGTTTCCAATATAGCTGATCGAGATGATGAACAGGCAAATTCAACTCTGTACCTAATAGTGCCGAAAATGTGGATTTACCCGAACCACCGGAACCAATGACCGCAATTCTTTTCATCGGACTTACCTCGTCATCAATCCAGTTAACGCCCTGTTAAGGTGTGAGCAACGCGATACCGATGCTTCCGCATACCACCTTAATCACTTAAACCAACGCATAGTAAAAATGCCACGCGTTGCGAATCACTCTTAAACAGTTTGTTATACGCGTGCTGACACTACAACGGAACTTTCATAACCTTATGATTTGGCTCACTTTCAATGTCAACCGCTAACCAACCTAAAGACTCATACAACGATGGTACATTTGTGTAAGCATACAGGTTACTTTGAGTTGCTGCTGATACTTGCCTAACACCTCGATTGATCAGTTCACTCGCAATACCTTGACCACGCCACTCATTGGATACAAAAACTGCGTTAAGCCAAATAACTTCCGAGTCACCATGAGGTTCTTTAAAGCGCGAATAAGCGAGACCTCCAATAACTTGGTTCTCTCTGAGAGCAACAATTACCGGTGGAAGGTTAGATTCTAGTTTATAGGTATCTACAAACAGAAAGTCAGACCATTCCGTTTGAAACAGCTTCTCTAGAGCAACCCAATACTCACTATCTTCATCGCAATTTCTGAATACTACCTTGTTCATATTGGATTATTTCCTCATAAGCGTATAACGCCCTGTTAAGGTGTGAGCAATGCAATACCGATGCCGCCGCATACCACCTTAAACACTAAAGACAACGCATGGTAAAAATGCCACGCGTTGCGAATCACTCTTAAACAGTTTGTTAGGCATTGGACCCTAAAGGTCTACCATAAACTGAGTCAAAGCCTTGTTCAGCTTGTTCTCGCATAGTTTTACTGCTTCCCGACATACTATGAGTGATAACTTTCCAGCGATACTTCCGAAATGGATCTTCGTTTATGTTAATTCCATTTTGATCATTCAATTTCATACAAACGGTATAATTAGTTCGATCTCTATTTTCATTATAAACATTATTATATAGATGACTTTCTACACGTTTCTTAAGTCTTGTACCATGACCACGGTAAATCGCTTTCAATCCATCGACACATAGTGAGCATCGGTTTTCATCTGACTGGTAGTCAGTAAAAATTACATACAGCCCAGTGCCATAAATAAGCTTTGAGATATCTTCATGGCAGTCGACGTCGACAATTTTTACTTTTGTTTCCGAGATATCGGTGTAGTCAAAGCTCTTAAAGAAGGCAACAAAATGTTTATGGAAGCTGGACTTTAGTTCTGCCTCTTTCTTAGCTAATTTTTCGATATCGTACATTTTATCTCCGAGATGCCTAACGCCCTGTTAAGGGGTGAGCAACGCAATACCGAAGCTCCCGCATACCACCTTAAACACTAAAACCAACGCATGGTGAAAATGCCACGCGTTGCGAATCCCTCTTGAACAGTTTGTTATATGCGTTCTCGAAGCTTGCACAATAAGGCTTCACCACATATCTCTCCAGTAAAGATAACCTCAAGAGACATAGTATAAGTCTCTTTTACTAAACCAGCCTTAAACTCTATTAATGATACTATTTTCCAGAAACGATGAAGCAATTCTGTTATCAGCAACGTGTTAAAGGGATAAAAATCAAACTTTTCTGTTTTGTGATCATTGTGAGATAAAACTTTGTTTCGGTAGTCCTTAAGCTTTGAGTCTTGATACTGAGTAATTGCCAAAGCTAGTTCTTCCGCGACTTCGGTGTCGTCCTGCAAACCAAATTCACTTGCTAAATGTGCGAATGAGAGATTTTTGCTGCCCATAGTTTTTGCTGGATCAAGAAGTCTTGAAATGGACATGTAGATTGAGTCTATTAAGCACTGTTGAAAGCGATGAAATACTAGAGCTCCTGATGAATTTAGAACCTTTACGTTCTCTCTATCAGAAAACAGTTGGTTGTATAGCGTCAAATCAGAGTTCAAATGAGTTAGCTTTTCCTTGACTCGAACTAAGTCACGCTTCAATTCTTGTTTACTTTGATTCATTTTTTCCTCATAAGCATATAACGCCCGCTTAAGTGGTGAGCAACGATACCATGATACTTAGTTATTACACCGTAAACACTAAAGCCGATTCAAACCAAAACCGCCGAGCGTTGCGAATCCGTCTTGAAGCGTTTGTTATGCAGCTACCGCAAACATAGGCATTTACTCATCGGTTTCTTTGCTTTCCTTTACCTCTGTTTTAAGACTTTCAGCAAACGACGAAAATCCGACGTACGCGATAAACGTAGTTAATAAAAACCACCATGAAAAATTAGTGAAAATAATCCATATAGTCCATGCAGAAAATGCTAAACCAGTAGTTAGGGAAACAAGTATCTGCTTAGCGTTAGATTCGCTCTTGTTAAATTGTTCAGCCTCTTCATCAGTTGGATAAACTCGTTTAACGTTACTTTTTACAGCGCGATTAACGCGTTGGTATTCCTCACTTCCTTTTTCAAGTTTTTCTAGTATGTCCAAGTCACTTTTCAAGTCTGCGCGTAGGTCAACTTTTGACTCAAATAGTTTAGTCACTGCAAGCAATAAACCCACTATTGAAGCTAATGTTTTCAGTATAATTTCTAAGTCGAATTCCATTATTCCTCCCAGATATCCTTGAGCTGCATAACGCCGCGTTAAGGGGTGCCGGCACGCAATACAAAAGCCTCTGCAAAGCACCATAAACACTGAACCCAATGCATACTAAAAATGCCACGCGTGCCAAATCCCTCTTAAACGCTTTGTTATGCTCGTTTTAATGCATTTTATTGCTTTGATTTTTAAAGATTAATTTATTTTTGATTACGCAGGCTTACCAATTTATGATCTACGTACGCAGTTCAGAGTAACTTAACATGAAATATAAGAACGTAATCAAAATCTCAGCTATTGGTACACGTGGTAAAGTTAAAGGCTTAGAGTTTGTCGCAAAGCCGAACCTTGATGGTCATTATGTGCTGAATAAAAAGATTCATACACCAACTGACTCAAATAGGACAAACAAGGCAAAAAATAAGGTTTGTGTTCCAACACTCACTGAAGCCGCCAACCTACTTTCAACAGGTGAATACTTAATCAACTTAACCTGTACTGATTCTATCGGTGGGTGAGCGCTACGCGAATACAACAAAGTAAAGATTATCGAAGGCTAGAGCTAATATCGGATAAGGATGTCATTATCCCCTCCAAAGAGCATAACGCCCTGTTAAGGTGTGAGCAACGCAATGCCGAGCCACCGCATAACACCTTAAACACTAAACCCAACGCATAGTAAAAGTGCCACGCGTTGCGAATCACTCTTAAACAGTTTGTTATACTTTTAGCTGCCACAGCGACCAAAGGACTCCCGCCGCAGTAAGCACAGCAACAAATAAACTAAACGCCATTACTTTTACTTCAACCTTTCTAGAGTTTATTTCAGTGTTAGAGCTTCTATCAATCGATTTTACTAGCTTTCTTGAGCCTCTGTTTTGATCAAATACCGCTAGAAACAAGTGATTAGTTACGATTGCAAAAAACAAAGAACCAAAAAATACCCAAAGACCTTTCTCAATATTTTTATCAATAAAGGCAAATTGAACCGTAATAAAGCCAGCAGAACCTAAGGCTGTATCTGAAAATAACCTAGCTACCCAATGTGAGTATTTATAAAAGCAATTGTCATGCTCACACCAAAGTAACAATAAGATCAATATCGGAAGTATTATTGCAGTAACCGCTATGCCATAAAATAGATTAATAACAGTCGCATTACCTTCTATAAAGTCAGTTGATATACCCGTTACGCTACAAAACAACAAAAGAAAAAAACTTGCTATTGTCCATATAACAAGCGGACTAGGATCAATTCGAGGGAAGTTTTTCTTAATAAAAAGTCGCATATTTTTCCTTAAAGTATAACGCCTTGCTAAGGTGTGAGTAACGCAATACAAAAGCTACCGCACAGCACCTTAATCACATAAGCCACCGCATAGTAAAAATGCCACGCGTTACGAATCACTCTTAAGCAATTTGTTAGTACATGCGCTACTTCTATTTATGCGCTCCAAGATATTGAAAACTGGCATGATATGAAAGGCTTTGAACACTGAAGTGAGACGGGTAGCTACAAAACTTACACTCGGTTAAGAGGCGAAAGTTGGCTAGAAGAAAAACGCACTGAACAGCCCTACTTTCACTTGCTTCACATTAGAAAAGGATTCGATCCTCGCACTTTAATGCAACACTTAAAGAAAGATAGGATTCACTTAGGAAGTACAGCGGAAGCGAAAAAGCGCCAAAGAAATAGGCTAAGAGTTAGAAACCGTAAACGGTGAAAACAAAGCGAACACTCCGCATATAGTGCCACCGGAAAGAACGTGAAAGGTACAAACTGAAAGGTGTAAAGACGAGCGCCAAAACAGATAAACACCAAAACTTAAGACCATTGATGTCAAACCCGTACTAACGCCCTGTTAAGGGGTGAACAACGCAATACAGAAGCCACCGCAAACCACCTTAAACACTAAAACCAACGCATAGTAAAAATGCCACGCGTTGCGAATCCCTCTTGAACAGTTTGTTAGGCATTTTTTCGAGCATCTTTAATAAAGATATGCACTGCCCCCGACTCTGTTTCCTTACGCAAAATGTCAAACAACTCAGTTGCCTCAATTAGTTGACTTAATGTAGTGAAACCATAGTTCTTTGAACTGAAGTCTGGATACTGACGCTTTATTAAACTGCCACAATGCCCTAAGAACGACCAACCATCTTCATCTTGGTACTCACTAGCAGCACCTCGCAAGATATTGAGAAGTTTAGTGTCTTGGCGTAATTTCCTGCGAATGGATTTACTGTCATTCTGGGATGATTTTTCATTCGTGCTATTGGTTGAAGGCTGCTCTTCTTTAGGGGCATATCTTTCTTTGAGCACCTCCGTATACATGAAATCATCACAAGCATTACGAAATGCCACAGGCGTCATTTTTTTACCAACGCCAAAAACATATATCTCTGACTCCTTTAGCCTTGAAGCCAGTTTAGTAAAATCACTATCACTACTTACTAAAGCAAAGGCGTCATATTTGTTGGAGTAAAGGAGATCCATTGCATCGATAATCATTGCTGCATCAGACGAGTTTTTACCTTGAGTGTAGGAAAACTGTTGTACCGGATTTATCGCCAGCTCATTTAAAGGTTGCTTCCAATTTTTCAAGCACTCAGAACTCCAATCCCCATAAGCCTTTTTAACGAGTATGTGCCCATGTTTAGATAGCTCCTTTAATACTGCATCTAACACGGAGTATTGAGCATTTTCGGCATCGATTAAGACCGCAATTTTTTTCTCTGAATTTATATCTATCAATCTCTTTTCCTTTAGGTATGCTGAGCTACCCTGATGCCTAACGCCGCGTTAAGGGGTGCAGGCACGCAATACAAAAGCTACCGCACAGTGCCGTAACCACCGAACTCAACGCAAACTGACAATGCCACGCGTGCCAAATCCCACTTAAACGCTTTGTTATGCTTAAGCTTCAACGCCCGCATTTTTACCGAAACCAAGATTAACTCGACTAGGATTAGCTAACAAAAGGTAAAACCTAAAAATTGAAATGACTCATGATTTTTGAAAATCTGACTTTGAAATTTGGCTACTAAAACTCAAAAACCTAAGTTCAAAGTTCTGATTGAGCCAACTGCTATAACCTCGTGCTTACCCGAAAATTGATTGAGGCAGTTCTCTGAACTTCCAGCGCCAAAGAATTCGTCTCCAGAAAACAGCGCCAAATGAAACTGACTTGCCGACGAACTCGAAACTAACAAACCGAGGGAACAAAGAAAAACCATAAACCACTGATTTTTCGTGATTAAGCATAACGCCGCATTAAGGTGTGAGTAGCGCTTGGCTATACTTGAGCGAAGCGAAACTGCCAAGCGTTGCGAATCACTCTTAAATGCTTTGTTAGGCGAAGTTTCCCACCGGGGTTTAAGGTTGTTTGCAAGCAGACTACCCTAAACCGAATAAGCAACCAAACACCCGCTGACTTTTGCGATTCAAGAACCACAAATATCACTATGTTTCAGCCAAGATTCCAACGACCACGGAATGCAGACCTTCAGCAACAAATTAGGTTTTGAGCCCGAAAAACCCAAAGTTGCAAACTTACAGCGAAAACGAAAGCCTCGATTGACTTGCCCCTACCACACTTTGAGCCAGTGGAATTAACAACCAACCGACTATGAAAACCAATGAGGCAATCCACGAATTTTGGCATGTTTTACGACTGGAGAGGTTCAAGAATTTGAGCCGACAATACCAAATTGCCGACGCAGAAAAACGAATGCTAAAAGAGAACTAAGAAGATGAGAACAAAGAACTTCCCTGCCCGTCGCCTAACGCCTAACGCCTAACGCGCAGTTAAGGTGTGAGAGACGCACATGCACCCTAACCTAAAATAAACTCTGATAAATCCGTGCCTATTTGGGCACTAAAACCCCAATGCGTTTCGAATCGCCTTGAACGTCTTGTTATTCCGCAACTAAAGTCGGCTATGTTTACGCCTAATCTTTTGATATGACGAGAAATTTTCGGCATGCAGGCAAAAATCGAAGCCGAAGTATTTGGCAGCTCACTACCTTAAATCGCTTTAGCGTCACTCTTTAATTGCTGCGCCATATTAAGGTGCGCTTAAAGCGCTTTAAGGCTAGCATGGAAATGACCAATATTCGCCCTTTTCGCCGCTTTTCCACCCTATTACCCCGCCACTTTCACTCTTAGGCTACAATCACGTACATTTAGCCTGAGAGATCCGTTGCGGAAATAACGCC
>NZ_JAWOTW010000032.1:0-10415 GCF_033339075.1 Vibrio sp. 970 | reverse complement strand
GCGCTGGACTAAACAAAGGCCCCCTTTTAGGGGGCTCACACAAAGCCACCTTCTTTAGAAGGTGGTAATTTACTTTTTAGCCAACTTATGTTGTTTTTATTTGTCTTGCTCACGTGCAATTGCACGGTAGCCGATATCGTTGCGATGGAACATGCCATCCCAACGGATCTGTTTTGCAAGCTCGTAAGCACGCTGCTGCGCTTTTGATACGCTGTTGCCAAGTGCCGTTGCACAAAGAACGCGACCACCGTTTGTCACGATGTCGCCATCTTTGTTATCTGTACCTGCATGGAAGACTTTTTCGCCTTCAATTTCAACTTGTGGCAGACCCGAAATTACGTCGCCTTTGTTGTATGCAGCTGGGTAACCACCGGCTGCTAACACGATACCAATCGATGCTCGTGGATCCCACTTCGATTCCGCTTGATCCAGTTTCTCGTCGATTGCCGCTAGGCACAGATCAACAAGATCCGATTCCATGCGCATCATGATAGGTTGTGTCTCAGGATCACCGAAGCGGCAGTTGTACTCGATTACTTTCGGAGTGCCGTCTTTGTCGATCATCAGACCCGCGTATAGGAAACCAGTGTAAGGGTTACCTTCAGAGGCCATGCCACGTACTGTTGGGTAAATCACTTCTTCCATGATGCGGTTGTGGATTTCCTGTGTTACCACTGGAGCTGGAGAGTATGCTCCCATGCCACCGGTGTTAGGACCCGTATCTTTGTCGCCTACGCGTTTGTGGTCTTGGCTGGTGGCCATTGGCAGAACGTTCTCACCATCCACCATCACGATGAAGCTTGCTTCTTCACCATCTAGGAACTCTTCGATAACGACACGACTACCAGCATCACCAAATGCGTTGCCTGCTAGCATGTCTTTGATTGCGTCCTCAGCTTCTTCTAGCGTCATCGCTACGATAACGCCTTTACCAGCAGCAAGGCCGTCAGCTTTTACTACGATCGGTGCACCTTGCTCACGTACGTAAGCAAGAGCTGGCTCGATTTCAGTGAAATTCGCGTAGGCACCCGTTGGAATTTGGTGACGAGCAAGGAAGTCTTTGGTAAACGCTTTAGATCCTTCAAGCTGTGCTGCTGCTTGGGTCGGGCCGAATATTGGCAAACCTGCTTCACGGAAAGCATCAACCACACCAATAACCAATGGTGCTTCTGGGCCAACGATAGTCAATTCAATCGCCTTCTCTTTGGCGAAAGCAACAAGGCCAGCGATGTCTTCTACATCGATGTTTACGTTCTCTAGTTTTGGCTCTAGTGCTGTACCTGCGTTACCTGGTGCAACGAAGATAGTCTCAACATTTGGGTTTTGCGCTGCTTTCCAGCCTAGCGCATGTTCACGACCGCCTGAACCAATGATTAAAACTCGCATATGAAAATCCTTAATCTTATAAATACCGTTTGCTCAAACTCAGATATTTCGCAAAGACCTGAGTATGACCTCTCTAATTCAGTGGGACGAGGACAAGGCGACAAGTGAACTTATTCCTATGAGCATAGTATGCTATGTGATTAGGATAAGTGAACGCCGTCAACGCAGTTATCGTCCCAGTGAAGACGAGAGGATTAGTGGCGGAAGTGACGCATACCGGTAAAGATCATCGCCATGCCGTGTTCGTCTGCCGCTGCGATAACTTCGTCATCACGCATAGAACCACCTGGTTGGATCACACACTTGATGCCCGCTTCTGCAGCCGCGTCGATACCGTCACGGAATGGGAAGAATGCATCTGATGCCATTACACAACCTTCAACCTGTAGACCTTCGTCTGCAGCTTTGATGCCCGCGATTTTCGCAGAGTAAACGCGGCTCATTTGGCCAGCACCTACACCGATAGTCATGTCGCTTTTCGAGTAAACGATCGCGTTAGATTTCACGTATTTCGCTACTTTCCAGCAAAACAGTGCATCTTTCAGCTCTTCTTCTGTTGGCTGGCGCTTAGAAACCACTTTTAGGTCGTCTAGGCTTACCATGCCTTGGTCACGGTCTTGAACCAGTAGACCGCCATTCACGCGTTTCACGTCAAAGCCAGTTGTCTTAGTTGTCCATTCGCCACACTCAAGTAGACGCACGTTCTTCTTCGCTGCAACCACTTCAATCGCTTCAGCAGAAACAGAAGGTGCGATGATCACTTCAACGAATTGACGCTCAACAATAGCGGTTGCTGTTGCTGCGTCTAGCTCTTGGTTGAATGCAATGATGCCGCCGAATGCAGATGTTGGGTCAGTTTGGTAAGCACGGTTGTACGCTTCTAGGATGTCTTTACCTAGAGCAACACCGCATGGGTTTGCGTGTTTTACGATTACACATGCTGGCTCGTTGAACTCTTTCACACACTCAAGCGCTGCGTCCGTGTCTGCGATGTTGTTGTAAGAAAGGGCTTTACCTTGGATTTGGCGAGCAGTAGAAACGGATGCTTCTTGTGGGTTTGCTTCAACGTAGAATGCGGCTGCTTGGTGGCTGTTCTCACCGTAGCGCATGTCTTGCTTCTTCTCGAACTGTTGGTTGAACGTACGAGGGAATTTGCTCTCTTCATCACCTTCTTTGTTCTCACCGTAAGATGGAACCATAGTGCCGAAGTAGTTTGCGATCATGCCATCGTAAGCGGCAGTGTGTTCAAAAGCAGCGATGGCAAGGTCGAAGCGAGTTTCGAGAGTGAGAGATTTGTCGTTTGCGTCCATCTCTGCAATTACGCGGCCGTAATCACCCGCGTTAACAACGATAGTCACGTCTTTGTGGTTTTTCGCTGCAGAACGAACCATTGTTGGGCCGCCGATATCGATGTTTTCAACAGCGTCGGCTAGTGTACAGCCTTCTTTGGCAACGGTTTCTGCGAATGGGTATAGGTTTACGACAACCATATCGATAGGGTTGATGCCGTGCTTTTCCATCACGTCATCATCTTGGCCACGACGACCAAGCACACCACCGTGAACTTTTGGGTGAAGCGTTTTAACGCGGCCGTCCATCATTTCTGGGAAACCAGTGTAGTCAGAGACTTCGGTTACGGCGGTGCCTTGTTCGGCAAGTAGGCGAGCTGTACCACCAGTAGATAGGATATCGACACCGCGCTCAGCAAGAGCTTGCGCAAACTCAACAATACCTGTTTTGTCTGATACGCTGATAAGCGCACGGCGAATAGGACGAGCGTTATTCATGCTTCCATTTTCCTCAAATTCACGGAGTTAAAGATGTTTGCCAAAAATGAACTTGTTTTTACCTCTTGGGGTAAAATATTGGCCAGTTTTGGTAAAGACCTTTGCAGGGTATTTTCTGGTTAGAAAACAGTCTCCACATTTGATGGCGCGTATTCTAACCAATTTATTACAAAAAAGCTCGCGCAATCGTTTGGCATCTCAAAAATAATTGCAAAAAAGTCGTTCTTTAGCTTTAAAAGTAACGAGATAGTTAATAGGGAAAGTTATGTTTCAGATAGGTGAACTGGCAAAACGTTGTGGTGTGACTGCCGATACATTGCGTTTCTACGAGAAAAACGCGCTAATAAAACCCGCAGGGCGAAGTGAGTCAGGCTACCGCTTGTATGATGAAGAGAATCAAAAGCAGGTGCACTTTATCCTCAAAGGTAAAGATCTTGGCTTGAGTCTGGATGAAATTAAAGACCTGTTAGAAATTAAGTTAGAAGCGACAGAACACAGCTGTGCAGAGGTAAAAGCCATTACTTCTGCCAAGTTAGAGCTGATTGATGGGAAAATTAACGAGCTGACGAAAATTCGCCGAGCGTTAAAGAAGATTAATGATGCTTGTTGTGGTCATACAGACGATGACGCCACACATTGCTCTATCCTCGCAGCACTTGAGTAGTCTCATTCTTGAATCACTTAACTTAAGTTTGCATTTTTGGCGACTTGCTTTTCTAGGTACACGCTGCTTTCCCACCTATAATCTTGCCTTTAGTTACTTGTAGGAATCGACCATTGTCTGATTCCTACCGTAACGCTGTCTGTAGATACGAGAGTTTTCATACATGGTTGGAGTCTATTTTCAAATCAATGACTGGGTTTTGAGCGTTGATGAAAATAAGCTGTATCGACAAGATAGGGAAGTTACTGTTGAGCCACGCTTAATTAATCTTTTGCACTTCTTAGCGGAGCATGCGAATGAGGTGTTCAACCGCGAGGAATTGATTCAGTACGTTTGGGCTGGAGCGATTGTGACCGATCAAGTGGTGACTCAATCCATCTTTGAGTTGCGTAAGCTACTACGTGACGGTCGAAAGGAAAATACCAACTACGTTATCACGGTGCCCAAGCGTGGCTATAAGCTGGTAGCGAACGTGGTTACTATGACGCATGAAGAGTTTGTCACAAGTCGGCAAAATGAAGAGATCCCACCTTCGGTTGAAGAATCGGAAGAGGATTGTCTACCTATAGCACCAGCCGTTACCTTTCCTGCCGGTCCTCTAACTCGCGCGGTCTGCGAGATGTCAAAAGAGAAAAAAGCACCTCAGAGCAAAAACAAAATCAGCCCTTGGCGATTGGGAATTATGAACTTCATCTGGATCAGTATGTTGGTCGTAGTGATGGGCGTGTTTACCTACAAGCAGTCGGAAGTGCGTATTACCCAAGCCATCGATACCCATCTGATTGAGTTCAAGTTTCAAGATAATTTTACGAATGAAGGATTAAGCTACGATTTGGCAGACGGATTCGCCCAAAAGTTGATGTCCGACATTGCTCAAGTCAGTGATTACCGAGTCATGCTAAAGAAGGCGTCGTTTACTTCTGGCATTGTGCCTGGTAAATCGGTTGTGGTGAGAGTTCGTGAGAATGACGGTGGCAGCTTTTTAGAGGTGGAATATCGCAATAACTCATCTGAGAAAGTGTTGTTTAGTCGTCAATACGCGTTAACCAGTAGTCATTTAAAGCCAGTGCTTCAACAAGCGTCGTTGGATTTGATGCAAGTGCTGAAAGTGTCGGATGCCAAATTGAAATCTACGATGCTGGTGGCGGGAATGCCAATGAATCCCGACGCGTTGGAGTTGTTTGTTCAGGCTAACCATTACCTTAATGTCTCTGATACTAAACAATTCCGCCAAGGTATCGACTTGATGGAAAACATTTTAGAAATCGAGCCGGATAATGCTTACGTTCAAGCTGAGTTGTTGATTGCTTACCATGTACAAAAGGCACTTGATTTCTCACAGGAGTTGAAGAAAGGGCGAATGCAGCAGCTCAGTGAAGCACTAGAGACTAATGTGAAAATGATGGTGGGGCCAATTCAACCGCGAATTTATGAAGCTTTAGCACTGCACGAAACCATCATTGGTGACATGGCGTTAGCCAAGCGGCATCTCGGACAGGCATTGAGGTTACGTGATTCAGTGCTTTCCTATGTGATTCGCGGTAAGCACGCCGAATTGGATGGTGATCTGGATTTAGCCAGTGAGTCTTACAGTGAAGCTTTCTATATTGATACGTCGGTTGAGACGTACCTGCTGTGCGAAAACTTGGTCTTCCCAAGTAACATGAAGGCGATTGATTACGCCATGTATCGCGCCGTTCACCCTTCTGTCGTTCGAATGCTTTAATTCTCTCGGACTCAACGTCAGTCTAATGCTAGCCCCTCATTTCGGTGAGGGGCTTTTTTGTCGCTGTCGAAAAGTGAAAAGGGTGAGGCGGTGGGGCAATGACTTACGAAGGAGCTAACAACGCAAGCTTGCAACGGGAATACATACCCGCTTTGCTTCTCTATCTCTATCTCTATCTCTATCTCTATCTCTATCTCTATCTCTATCTCTATCTCTATCTCTATCTCTATTGATTGTATGAAGTGTCTGGATGAGTTATGTGGCGAGAATGATTTTGGTGCCTTCTTGCATGCGAGATGAATATTGACTTGGGTCAAGAAGCGCGATCAGGGAGAGATTTATGGAATCAACACTTCAGGGAATTAACCCTTCGGGATGGGGAAGTTGATAGAGGTTGATAACTTTTATCGCGATGACCAACGAGTTGATGAGAGTTTATCTATCGGTAGAAGGTTTGATGTTTTTCTTGTAACTGTATGAATAATATAGTTTTATGTTTTTGTGTTTATCATGTTTATCTCAACTTGATGTTGATGAACTAATCATTTTATTGATAACACCAAGTTTATTTTTTTCCCGATTTTTGGGCGTAGTCTTCACTTCGAAATTTAGCGAGGTCGAGAAGGTTCCTCCTCATAGCATCTCGCTAATAACCATTCAGTTTGAGTCATGTTGACTCGAGTAGAATAGATTTGGAGATGTTATGTCATCGAATGCGAAAAAAATCGGCCTTATTGCCTGTACGGGTGTCGTAGCCGGTAACATGATGGGTAGTGGTATTGCACTATTACCTTCTAGTCTTGCCTCTGTAGGCTCTGTTTCAATCTTCAGTTGGCTGATCTGTTTGGTCGGTGCACTGAGTCTGGCGTTCGTTTACGCTCGTCTGGCAACCAAAAACCCACAAGAAGGTGGTCCTATCGCTTATGCTGGCGAAGTGTCTCCGGTATTTGGTTTCCAAACGGGCGTTCTTTATTACCACGCGAACTGGATTGGTAACCTGGCTATTGCCATTACAGGTGTTTCTTACCTTTCAGTATTCTTCCCTGTGCTTAATAACCCAATTCCAGCAGGTATTGCGACGATTGCATCGGTATGGATCTTCACTTTCGTCAACCTACTTGGTGGTAGCTGGGTAAGCCGTCTATGTACGCTTGGTTTAGTTCTTATCCTTATCCCAGTTGTTGGTACAGCTGCATTTGGTTGGACGCACTTCGATACTGCGCTTTACAGCCAAAACTGGAACGTATCAGCAGGCACTGACAGCCACGCGGTAGTAACAGCGGTTCTTATCTGTCTATGGTCATTCGTAGGTGTGGAATCAGCAGCGGTATCGACGGGTATGGTAGAAAACCCTAAACGTACTGTACCACTAGCAACTATGTTAGGTACTGGTATCGCAGGTGTGATTTACATCCTATCAACTCAGATGATCAGCGGCATGTTCCCAGCGTCAGAAGTTGCGGCATCAGGTGCGCCATTTGCATTGGCAACCACTGAGCTATTCGGTAGCTGGACTGCACCATTCGTATCAGCATTCACAGCACTAGCATGTTTCACTTCGCTAGGTTCTTGGATGATGCTGGTGGGCGAGGCTGGTAAACGTGCAGCAAGCGATGGCAACTTCCCTAAAATCTACGGCGAAACTGACAAAAACGGTGTGCCTAAGAAAGGTCTAATCCTTGCGTCAATCAAGATGACTGCACTGATGGTTGTACTGATGTTCTTCAGCTCTAAAACAGCACACGCATCAGACCTGTTCAACCAGCTAACGACTGACGCAGTTCTACTAACAATGCTGCCTTACTTCTACTCAAGCATTAACTTGATTCGCTTCGAAGGTATGACAACACGCAACGGCTTCGTAATGCTGTTCTCTGGTGTGGCTTGTCTGTTCTGCTTCATCGCACTAGCAGGTGCAGAGGGCGGTACGCTAACAGCAACCTTCATCGTGTCTCTAGTTATCTTGATGTTCTACAGCAAAAAAGCAGGTCTTGCTCAGTACGTGAAAATGCACGCTGACGACATGCCTGCCCAAGCAAGCAACTAATCCCCAAAACGCTGGCACTAAGGTGCCAGCCCATAAAACCCAAATTCACGCGGCGCTCACTTTACTCATTGCCTGTAAATGGCAAAGAGCGCCCTCATTTGCCTTGGAGATGTCCAAATGAATATATTCGCTATCTTGAACCACATGGGTGTGTTCTTTAAAGAAGAGCCAGTTCGTCAACTTCACGCTGCTCTTGAGAAAGCGGGCTACGAAGTGGTTTACCCAGTAGATGATAAAGACTTGATCAAAATGATTGAGATGAACCCTCGCATTTGCGGTGTGCTGTTCGACTGGGATAAATACTCACTAGAGCTATGTGAACGTATCAGCCAAATCAACGAAAAACTGCCTGTTCACGCATTTGCTAACGAACAGTCTACTCTAGACATTTCACTAACAGACCTACGTCTAAACGTGAGCTTCTTCGAGTACGCTTTAGGTATGGCTGACGACATCGCTATCAAAATCAACCAAGCGACTGAGGCATACAAAGATGCCATCATGCCTCCATTCACTAAAGCGCTATTCAAATACGTAGAAGAAGGTAAATACACCTTCTGTACTCCAGGTCACATGGGCGGTACTGCATTCCAGAAAAGCCCTGCTGGTAGCATCTTCTACGATTTTTACGGTCCAAACACATTTAAAGCGGACGTATCAATCTCAATGCCTGAGCTAGGTTCTCTACTAGACCACTCAGGTCCACATAAAGATGCAGAAGAATACATCGCACGTACATTCAATGCAGACAGCTCGTACATCGTAACTAACGGTACGTCTACATCGAACAAAATCGTTGGTATGTACTCAGCGCCTGCAGGCAGCACAGTACTGATTGACCGTAACTGTCACAAGTCTCTGACTCACCTAATGATGATGAGCGACGTGACACCAATCTACTTCCGCCCAACTCGTAACGCATACGGCATCCTTGGTGGTATCCCACAAAGCGAATTCAGCCGCGATGTAATCGCAGAGAAAGTGGCGAAAACACCAGGTGCAACAGCACCAACTTACGCAGTAGTGACTAACTCAACTTACGATGGCTTGTTGTACAACACACAATTCATCAAAGAGTCGCTAGATTGTAAACACATCCACTTCGACAGTGCTTGGGTGCCTTACACTAACTTCAACCCAATTTACGAAGGTAAATGTGGTATGAGTGGTGAAGCGATGCCAGGCAAAGTGTTCTACGAAACACAATCAACACACAAACTGTTGGCTGCGTTCTCGCAAGCTTCAATGATTCACGTGAAAGGTGACTTTGATAAAGAATCTTTCAACGAAGCATTCATGATGCACACTTCAACTTCACCTCAGTACGGCATTGTTGCTTCTACTGAAACTGCAGCGGCAATGATGCGCGGCAACACTGGTAAGAAGTTGATGCAAGACTCTATCGATCGCGCAATCCGCTTCCGTAAAGAGATCAAACGTCTAGAAGCAGAAAGCGACAGCTGGTTCTTCGATGTATGGCAACCAGAAAACATCGATACCACAGAATGTTGGAAACTAGACCCTAGCGACACATGGCACGGCTTCAAGAACATGGATGACAATCACATGTATCTTGATCCAATCAAAGTAACGCTACTGACTCCTGGGATGAATAAAGAAGGCGAACTAGAAGAATCAGGTATTCCTGCTTCGCTGGTGGCTAAATTCCTAGACGAGCGCGGCATCGTGGTAGAGAAAACAGGTCCATACAACTTGTTGTTCCTATTCTCAATCGGTATCGACAAATCAAAAGCAATGCAATTGCTACGCGGTCTAACTGAATTTAAACGTGGCTACGACTTGAACCTAACCATCAAGAGCTTCCTACCTTCGCTATACAACGAAGACCCAAGCTTCTATGAAGGCATGCGCGTTCAAGAACTAGCACAAGCAATTCATGACCTAACTAAGAAATACAACCTACCAGAGCTAATGTACAAAGCATTCGATGTACTTCCAGAAATGAAAGTAACACCACACGCAGCATGGCAAGAAGAGCTTCGCGGTAACGTAGAAGAAATCAAACTGGAAGAAATGGTTGGCCGCGTAAGTGCGAACATGATCCTTCCTTACCCTCCAGGTGTGCCACTAGTACTTCCTGGTGAAATGGTGACTCAAGAGTCTCGCCCTGTGCTGGACTTCCTAGAGATGCTTTGTGAGATCGGTGCGCATTACCCAGGTTTCGAAACCGACATCCACGGTCTATACCAACAAAAAGATGGTAGCTACACCGTAAAAGTATTGAAGAACTAAGTTCCTCTCGAAGATGACGCCATTGGGAATGCAAGCATGCTCCACTCTTACGAGCTCAATGCGTCATCGAACAATAACGACATTTAGATATACCCCTAACTAATCTGTCGTAAAGAGAAGGGCAAGGATGCTCTGATCTTTTCTTCTATATATAGAAGAAACACTTTTCCAAGACTTCACCTGAAGTACCCCAAATAAAAAGCAAAGACCAAAAGAGCAGTTCGTCATCGTTCTGCTCTTTTTTTTCGTCTTTATATCGATAGAAAGAGAAAAAAGAACCAAGAGAGATAAGATCAGCAATCAAAATCACAAAGAAATAGGCGATCTTTTAATGCAGAAGTCAGGTGTTTCATCATGAAAAGATCCTCTGCAACCCGAAATATTAGACAAGATCGTTGAGTATCTATGCAGAGTGCTCGTTATTTGTGCGGTTGAAAGTTTTTTTGCAAAAAACGCTTGTGCTAATTTCTCAACCCCCTATACTGCGCATCCACCGACACGGAGTGAGACGAAAGTCACACAGCGAGTCGGGAAGAGAGAAAAAAGAATTTG
>NZ_JAWOTW010000031.1:0-12169 GCF_033339075.1 Vibrio sp. 970 | reverse complement strand
AGTCTTTCTAAACCAGACAACTGAGTGATGGTGACGCTTATGTCATCGACAGGTACGGTTTTTGTTTTCAAAAAAAGCTGGGTCATGATTATGCTCCTGCGCCAGCGGCTTGTTCAGCAATCAGCATTTCCGCGAGTTTTGGCTTGCCAACGTTTTTGAATTTAACTGAGCGAGTGATTTTCTCTTTAATCGTCACCGCTTTACCCAATGAGTTGATGTAGCCAGAATAGGCATCCACCGTCCCATTTGGGTATTTTGAGCGATACTCAGTAACCGTTCCGTTTTCGACATCATCAACAAGTTGTTGTTGACCAGGTTCACCTGGCTTCCAAACGATCGTTAAATTGGTTTCGCCTGCTGACTTTTGACCTGGCGTGGTCTTTGCCCAGTCCGCATCAGGGTCGTCTAGGTAGTTATCTTCTTCATCTTCCACGGTGATTTCACCTGGTTGAAGCTCTTTGATACCGCCTACCTTGTCCCACTTGGCGTCATCAAGATAATCTGCAGTAGTAAGCAGTT
This sequence comes from Vibrio sp. 970, assembly GCF_033339075.1. Lineage (NCBI taxonomy): Bacteria > Pseudomonadati > Pseudomonadota > Gammaproteobacteria > Vibrionales > Vibrionaceae > Vibrio > Vibrio sp. 970. The sequence continues at coordinate 11,650 of NZ_JAWOTW010000031.1, read as the reverse complement.
CTTGGTCGTCTTTTTTGCGCCAGAACGTAGTGCCAGCGCCTTTGATAGCTTTAGTTGGGTCCGACATGATTAAACCTCTTCGGTGTATTCAATAGTAAATGCCAAGTCCAGCGTTCCCCATGGCTGCTCTTCGTCTTGTGCGTATCCAAACGATTGACGATTACAGAGGTCGAGAAGACCGTTGGCGGTGTAATGTTTGGTGATGATCTTGAGAACTTCTTCACCTAATGCGTCGAGCTCTTGCTCCGTGTTGTTGTCTGCAACCAGATAGATTCTGATAGTCAGATCAGAGCGCCATGTGATCTCTTCAAAATCTTCTTCAACGCATTGACCTTCGGAAACGGAGACTGAAATGGCAGGGATGTCAGTATCATTCTCTTTAGCTTCAAATTCGGGAACCGCGATGTATCTGGGGTTGCCATTAAAAAACGTTGCGATGATTGACTCGCCAGTCTCATCGACTAACCCTGCTTTCAAATCAGCAACGACTTGTTTGCGTATAGTGTTGTTAATTTCCACGACCAACCTCTCTGCGAATAACCAAGCGGATTTGTTGCTTCATCGCGCTGGACAGCTCTTTTTTCATGTCCGTTCGAAGCAACTCATCGCTGTGCTTTTTAAATGCTTTGGTGATTTCATTCACGATTGGCACCTTGCACACTTTGATGGGGTGCCTTGCATCCGAGACACGTTGCATGATGTGCCAACGACCGTTCTTCAGCTTTTGTAAGAAGGCATTCTCGAATCGGTGCCGACCGACAACAATGGCGGTGTTACCGGATAACTCTCGCTTTTGGTAACGACCATTTCGGCCTCGGTTAACTCGGCTGATTTGGTATTGCCCTCGCTTGCGCCGAATTTGGGTTCTAGCCGTATCGATAGAGATGGCAGGAACATCGAACCTGCGCACTCTGACAAAAGCCACTGGCATTTTCCCTGTGGCCTTTTTTGTTATCGACGCGCGAGGGCGAATAACTTTTTGCTTGATACGAACGGCTTTTGCGGTGTCTTTCACTGACCGAGAAACAGCTCGAGCAGCCACACGGTTAATCGCCATTGCACTGGCTTTCGGTACCGCGTTACTTTGTAATGAGGAAAGGTTTTTAACGGCTAGCGCCAATTCCCGATCAATGCTATTCATAAGATCACCACAATATTTCCGTCTTCTGGATAAGGGCCACTGGTGACAGTGAGCTTTCTGCCCGAGGAAACGAACTCGATAGGTGTTCCCTTCTTCGGTCTGACATTGTCTGCTTTCTTAAATGTCAGCTTGCGAGCGATGCCTGCCATAGCGTCAAACTGGTTTAGGGATTCGTCATAAATGGCTTTGATAGGTTCTCCACCATTGACTTTCACCCAAACACCAAACGCTTCAGAAACCGTGTTATCCACCTCTTCCATTAACTGGTCGAATTCGTTATCAAACATAAGCTGCCTTACATCGTCGCGACGAAATAAGCCAAGCCTGCGTCCACCGCTTCCATCGCGGTTTCTTCATCTAAAAACGGCTTATCGCCACGTTTGAGCAGCACCGTCTTTTGGCCTTGCAAACACTGAAACGGCTTATCCACGAGAACTTGCACATTGCCTTTTTCATCGGCATTGACTTCTGGCGGCTCACCATCGTCTAGAACCGTGGCATCATCGGGTAATTCGACCGCAGCACCGATAAGCACTTCCGATTGTTCGCTGGTTTGACTCTCGGTTTGTTCGCTTTGATCACCGGCAGTATGGTTAGCGTCATTTCCTTGCGTTTGCGACTGTGCTTCATCATCGGATTCGTCCATGTCTGGTAACTTGGCTTCCAAATCGTCAATGACTTTATTTAGCTGAGGTTCGGTCGTTTTGTCTGAATACTGCGGTTCAGTAATACCGAGCTCTTTGCAAAGCTCATCAACACGTTTTTTCAGGTTTTCTTTTCGGCTCATGATTGGCTCCAAAGTTAAAATGGGTCCGTGGACCCATTTTGCTTTTCGTTAGTGGTGGTCAGGATTAACCGACTTTGACGACAACAACTTTGTTAACGTCAATGAGGTACATCGCAGGGGCGGCTTCCGTTTTGGTATAGCGAACTTCTGGATCGCCATTTTCCGTCCAATCTTTCACGTAGCGTTCGGCTTCATCAAAGCCTTCACGCTGAGCGGATAAGTCTTGGATTTGACCGTACAGACGCGCACCGCGCAGTTCGGTATGCGCCAAAATCAACGTGAAGTCGCGTTGAACTTTCTTCGTTGTGCCGTCACGGTCGATGTACTCTTCATCCACCACGATGATGGTGACATCGCCAAGATTGCCTTTAACGCTAACCGTTGCACCTAAGTCTTTTAGCGCGGTTTCCAGCTGAGAGTTAGAGCCACGGCGAGTTTCCAGCGCGTCATTGAACTTCTCGAATTTGCGCATCAACGCCCACGTTTTAGGATCGGTAATGATGACATTCGTCAGGCCTTCAGAAATCGCCGCCCAAGTTTCAATGTCACCAACGATGTCGTAGGTAGCAAAGTCTTTATTCGCCCACTGAGCCGCCGAAAGAAGCGTGATCATGTTGTCCGCATTTCGGCCTGCATCAATTTCGTAAGGCTTATCAATGTAAGGGCTGTCGATCACGGTTTTACCGTCATAGACCATCTCGGCACACATCAGCTCTTCACGGTCACGAACCGCTTGCTCTTCGATGTCGAGGTTTTGCATCACAATCGCGTTTTGACGATCACCTGCCGACATAGAGCCTGTGATTGGCTCGCCTGGTCGGCGCTTAACGCTTTGGTTTGCCGTTACTGCGTGTTTTGACTTCACGTATGCAGGCTTAAAGCTTGAGGTTTTAAAGCCTTGATTGCGGTCTATTGCGGCACCAATCATCGGTGAGCAAAATGCTGCAATCTTGGTTTTATTTGGGATCATGTCGAGGTCGACTTTTTCCGTATCGAAGGTATACATCTCACGGAAGAAGAAGCGCATGAAGAAGTTGTCGCGACGAATCCCTGCTTCTTGAATGGCTCCAAGCAGTTCGCGAGTGGTGTAATTATCAGGCATAAGAAGCTCTTTTTTTTCTGAATTCAAAGAAAACGACGAATTAGTATTCGTCGTCTACGAAAACTGGACTGCCAAGGAAAGCAGCGCGTTTTTGCTTGTTGGTTGTGACCGTATCTGGCCAGTTCACAAAACCGATACGAAAGCCACCCTGTAGGTAAACTGTCGATTCTTGGTCGCTGCCTGTATTCGTCACATCACGAGCCGAGATAGCGATGGCTTTGCCTGGTGTACCGTCCCATTCCACCAAAGTGGCGGCGTCAGTCGCGTCGACCATTAATGGGGTTCGAGCAGGAAAAGATACGCCCGTTTTGATGGTTGCTCGCGCCGTGACTGGTGCGCTAATAAACAGCTCATCTGGTGTGTATTCTGTTTGTTCTAACATGCGAGTTTCCTTGTTAAATGCGTGTGTATGAAGACGCTAGCGCTTTGATGTTCTTTTGTTCTTCGGTGACATCACCGGAACCAACATCATCACCAAGAGGTTCACCGTGCTCTGAGGCCAGTGCCATTAATGCCGACTCGTTTTGCGCAGTGGCACTAACTGGTACTGAAGCAAGTAAGGCCTTGGCTTCATCGACGCTAATTTTTGGGTTACTGGCAAGTTGCTGCGCGAGCGCTTCACGCCCTTTGGCTTCTTCTAGGCCAATAATGCCCATGCAGCGTTCACGCTCTTTTGTGGCTGGGTCCGTGGACTCATCACTTTGCGCGCTCGCTTGTGGCTGTTCTGGAGTAGATTGCTGTTCTTCAGTTGGAGTTTGCGGAGTCGCTGGAGCGGCGGCTTGTTGTGGATTGCCTTGCTCACCCGTTGCGACTGGTTGTTGTTCTGCTTGCACCGTCATAGCGGCTCCCATATCAAAGGTGGTTTGTTGTTTCTTGAACTGTTCAGCCATGATCTGAACCGCATCAAGACCGTTGACGACTTCGTTTGCGAAGCCAACATCCACTGCGGCTTGGCCTTCGTAGACCTGCGCCTCAGTCGATAGAATGGTTTTAATGTCGACGCCCATGTACTCGGCGGCTTTACCTGCGAACATTTGACGTGTGCTCTCTGCTTCGGATTGCCATTTCTCTCGCACCTCTTTCGGCAGAGATTGGTAAGGGTTGCCATCGGCTTTATGGTCACCTGCCGTCACAAGGGTGATTTCCACGCCTTGCTGATCCAGCATCTTCTCGATGTTGGTGTGCGCCATAATCACGCCCACCGAGCCTGCGATGCCCGTTTGAGTTATGAGGCGCCTTGAACACGCACTCGCAATCATTTGGCCTGCACTGCAGTGCATGTCGTAACCGAGGGACCAGATAGGTTTGATTTTGCGCATCTCTGCGATTTTGTCGGCCAAGTCAAAACAACCTGCGACCATGCCGCCCGGTGTGTTCATATCCAGCAAAATGGCTTTGACTTCGGGGTCTGCGACCGCTGCTCGCAAGCGGTGCATAATGCCGTCGTACCCTGTCATCCCCGAGTAGGGTTTGATGTGGCCATACTTATGAACCAACGAACCATCAATCGGAATGATGGCAATACCCTGAGAGACTTGATAGCTGCGGTTACTGCTACGAGTCCGAGAAAAGCCAGAAGCGACTTTTTTCATGTCGTTCTCACGCAGGACTTGCCCTTCGGTGTCGGTTATCTGGACCACATTGCCGAGACGTTGGCTGAGCGCCGAGAAAAATACCCGAGCGTAACCAGCTTCTAAGGCGAGCGGCCTGTTGAATGTGTTGCTGATTAGGTGTTGTAAATTATTCATTTGAACTCTCGCTTGGGTTATCCGGTGCTAACGCTTGTAGCTTCATCCAGCTTGGCGGTGGCAAACCTTTCGATTTGCGCTCTTCCATCTCTGCCAACTGTTGATCAAAGATTTCTTGATAGTCTTCACCGAGTAGCGCGAGCTCTTTCTCATACGTCGATAGACCTGAGTCGATACGCAGTACGGCTTCTTTGACTTCTTTCAATCCATCAATAGCCAGTCGACCAGAGCCAATCCAGTCACACTTGGTCCAAGCGTTGCGGCGTTCGTAGAAGTTGAATCGCGCTTTGCTTGGCAGCTTGATGTAGCCACGCAAGATCATTTCTTCGAACATGAGTGCGAAGATTTGGCTGGCGAATCGGTTAGCAATGATTTTTCGTCGACCCATGAAGTAACGCCATGAATCGTTGTGCGAAGCACGAATGGTGCTGTAAGACATTTGCGCGTAATTGCGCGACAGCTGCGCGTAATCCACGCCCAATCCAGCCGCAACGTAGCGGATGATGGATTGCTCCAAGGCCGCGAATCCGTTATCAGCATTCCCTGCGCTGTGCAGGTTGATTTTGTCACCTGGCATGAGGTGAGGCAGTTTGACGCCGTTGAACTTGACCTCGTTGGTGGCGTAGTAATCGCCGTAGGTCATTAGCATCTTTTCGACCGCGCCATTTTGCTGCGCACCGAACAAGTACTCCATCGCTTGGTCCGTTCCAAGCTCTGACTCGATACTGGCGGCGTACATGGCGTTAACAATCGCTCGCTGTAACGTGGTGTTCTGTAAGGTGTCGAGCATCTTCAATTGCTCTAAACACGATAAGAACTTGTTCACGCCACGACATTGCCCACCTTCCGATGGCTCAAAGATATGCAAGAACCCCATGCGTCCCGAGCGTAGACGCTTCGGTACTTCACGCCATTTCTTTGGCGAGCCAAAGTTATCGGCTCCTTCTTCAATGAAGTAGGAAATGGCTTCGCCATGTCGATTGAAGCGCATCCCACCACGCTGATGGGGTTTGTCCATCATGTAGTTGGGGTTGTTAACCTTGCGTGGCGCGACCATGCGAATGCAGGTTGAAAAGTGCGAATGCCGACGGTCTATCCATTCGGGCTTCGCCATGATTTCGCCCGTGTGAGCATGCGTTTCAATGCCCTCTCGCATCATCATGGTGAACGTGCGGCGACCTTCTGCGTCGATAAAGCAGTTCGGGTCTTCGGCGATGTCACGAAAAATGGCTTCCACTTCACGCACGAACCCTTTGTCTGGATCGATACCGAGCAATAGCCAGTTTGGTTTGTAACTGAGGCGAAACTCAGAGCCAATGATGTGGTCTTTGTGTAGCTGGATGCCGTTTGCAGCAATACCGTTATTGCGCGTGACATCGTCTGTTCTGGCGTTCGCCTGTTTCATGACAGGCAAGAAAGCAGCGTCTACCGATTTTGACGGTGGGTTCCAATCGCTCATCTGGCCACCAAACCCTGAACCGCCAGCTCGATACACCGCATCTCTTAATGGTGTTTGACCATCTGCAGCCAGTAGTCCGGTGTGTGTCATTAGAATGAAACTCCTGCTGGGCCGCGACGACGAACTGAGCTCAATCCTAACTGTCCACGCAAGTCATCAATGTAGGCGCGAAGTTCATGGATGTTGGCTCGACTGTATTCAACTTTGCGATCTCCTTTCTGTACGGAAACCGCCATCTTTCCTGTTTGCAAGCTATGAAAGGCGGCTTCGGCCTGTTGCAACATTTCTTGTTTTGTCATCTTGATCCACCTTTCAATCTCGCGGCTAATTCAGCGATGCTGAGACCGGATGTTTGTGGTTGTTCTTGAGGTTGTTGGGGTTGCGGCTCTTCCAGTTCGAGACCGAACCGTTGAGTGAGAATGTTGAGTGCCGCATACGCATACACCCATCCGTCTAACGCTTCATCAAATGGGTGGTATTGCTTCACCCATCGCCAAACTTGTCGCCCTGACTTGTCATGTTCCAACTTTTTATTGGCTGAGCAGAGCTGCTTGAAAAACTCATCACCGGCTATGTCATCATCCAGTGGAAAGTGAACACATCCAGGCACAGGTTCATCACCTTTTGGGTTTAAACCTAAACGGCTGTAAAGTCGTTGCTTGATACCGTCGGTACCTAACCTAGTGAGGTAGACTTTTTTGTTGTTTTTCTTGCGAGGGAAGTTTTGTATCGGCTTGCCGTATTGGTTCTCACCTTGGATTGGGATCACCCACATCACGCCGTGCGTTCGACTCATCTGGTAAACGTCATCGGTTTTATGGCCCATGGCGTCCCAACACCAAAGCTGAACGTCCATCACTTGGCCACTGCGCTTTTTGTAGGTCCGATACAGCGCTTTTCCGGCGGCATCCTTTAATACTTGGCTCGATAAATCCCCGAGAAGAACGATGTGCTCAACAAGCCAACATTCCTCACCTGGTCCCCACGCCCACACAAAGAGCTCGATGCGGTCATCCTGAGTGTCAATGCCTCCGGTCAAAACCACGGCTCGCTCAGGCACTGGGTTACTGGTGCGACTCTCAGCCCACCATATTTCACGGCGCGACTTGAGATGCTCCCAATCTAGCTTCTCTCCGTTCTCACCATCCCAAAGCTCACCGAGCGTTAGGTTGACGAACGTTTTGAGCTGACTTGGGTCGTCTTTCTTGTTGAGGAAGTCACGCACTATGCCACGCCAACCTGCACTCAATTTGGTGTTGTATCCTGACCAAATGTGAATGCCGACGCTGCTTGGCGTTGGCGCTGGGTTGTCGTCTATATCAAAGAACTCATGGCCATCGCGTGTCCATGTGCCATCTTCAGCAATCCAACGACCTGCAAGCTCCATCTTGTAGAGGTGCTTGTAGTAGATAGGGTCGTCACAATGCACGCAGCTGTAATAAACCGTCTTTGATTTTTTCTCGATACTTGGCTGAGTGTTGTCCCACTTGAAGCCGTGCTTATCTTCTTTACTGCCCCACTCTAAAACCTGCTCGGTTCCGCAGTGTGGGCATGGCAGAGAAAAGCGGAAAGTCAGCTCCATCTTTGCCATTAGGCGTTCAACGTGCGACTCGCCTGTATTGGTTGGTGTGGTTCCCCACCTTGCCATCGGGAAAGCGGCGCCTTCCAAACGCATTCTCGCAAGATCGATAGGGTTACCTTCTTTACCGACCTCCCAATCCCATCCGTCAATCTCATCACCGAACAGCGCGCCTTTAGTCAGAGCGCGCATGTTTCGCGGTGTGGATGTGCCTAGGACATGCAGCGACCAGCCTGTTCCCTGTTTGTAGGAAACGGTGTTTCGGTGGTCCTTAGCGAATAAGGCTGGGAAGATTTGGTGCATGATTGGCATTTCCTGCCAAGCAGCATCAATTTCGGTGACAGAGATGTTTTTTGCGTCGTTCTCTGTCGGTACGTAAATCACGGTGTTGGTTTTGAACTGAGCATGCAGACAAGAGTTTGCTGCTATGACCAACTTGGACCAGCCAACACGAGCCGACTTTTGCATGGTCAGCTCGGATATAGCGCGGTTGCACATCATGTTGAGTGGCACAACCTGCAAAGGCAGTGTTTCCCAAAAGCCTTCTTCCTGAGAAGAACCAGCGGCTAACCGGAAATGCTTATTGGCCCACTCCGCTCCCTTGATGGCGATTGTTCTCCTCATCCCCATCAAGCCACGACGGACTTTCGTCTGGATCGCTGTCAATGTAATCGGAGAGGTTTGGTTGAACATCGGCACACTCATTTAATACAGCAGCAATCACGGCCTCTAGAACTTCCACCGCTTCGGGTGGCATGTCGGGCCATGCGTTCTTTAGTTTCGGAAGGAGGGTGTCGAGGCGTGTGCCCACTCTGGCGCATACCTGTTCCAAGGTGTCGACGATGATGTCTATTGGTGCGTAACTCTTTTCAAACAGTACGCGCTTGGCTTTTAGCATCGCCAACTTTTCGCGCCGTTCCTCTAACTTGAGATCGCGTTCTAATTTCGCAAACGCTTCCTCATCTTCTTGCTCGGTTTCCGGTTTTGAATCGGAGGCTTTTGATTGCGATTTATAGGTAATGTAAGCATGGATACACGCAAGAGGATCGATACCATTTCGCCCTTTGGCGACAGGCAGAACCCCTTGTTGCGTAAGGTTTCGGACCTGTCTAGATGAGATGCCAAGAAGCGTCGCTATGTCCAACTGCGTGAACTTTTTGCTCGGGTTGAATAGTTCGCTCATTCATGGTTTTTGACCGGAAACCGGAAACCTCCAAAAATAAAAAATTTTTTAACGAGAGCTTTTCTGCGAGGTCGAGCCCCCGTGGTCGCTCAGGGTGCCTGAAAGGACCCGCGATCATAATTGATCTTCTGCTAGGCATTGAGTCCTGATGTAATCTTGCAAATACTTTGTCTGCTGCTCGTTCTCAATCATCATTCGCCTGAGACGTAGATAATCTTGTTCAGCTGCGGCTCCAAGTCTTGGGGTGTTTGCATTGCCCATGCTTCTGGTGCTGGTGACTTCGGGCACTGCTGGGCAATCTGCCTGGACATACACCCGCTTAGGGCCAGTGCTGAGACTATCGCTAAGACGATCAATCTCTTCTTTTGCTGCGGATAACTCTGCTGCATGCTTCTCTCCCAATTGGTTGAAGGATTGAATTTGAACTCGCTGCTGGTGTAGCGCTGCGATATAGCCCTGAATCTCGCTCTTTACCAAGGTTAGCTGGCTTTCAGCGATATCAGCCCGACTGCTTTCCACAAACAATGCTGCCGAGAGTGTCGCAACCACTACTACCGCAATAGCTGTCGCCCATACTGTCAGCTTTGCATTAGGCATACTTCCCTCTCGATATCTCGTCGGTTCATCAATCCTTTCCACGGTTTGCCTGCTGCATACACCCATCGTTTAAGCTGGTCACATGCTGCATACAGCTCACCTTTGTTGAGCAGCTTTAGTAACGTCGAGCGTGAGAATGAGCCAATGCCAACGTTAAACGTGAAAGAGTAAAGAGCTGCTCGTGTCGTCTCAGGGATATCAACGTGAATCATCGGGTCGACCATTCGCTTAACATCAGCCAAGTCAGACTCGAGCAATTCATCACACTCGGCTTGTGAGTAGACTTTGTCTGAAATGATGCCTGCTCCTGTATGTCCGTAACAAACAGTTTGAACGCCAGCGACATCGATGTAAGGAGTATACCGAACACCTTCCATTGGCTTTACCATTGCTGTCGCCATAATAAGAGCCGAAGCTCCTGCGGCTGCTAACATCTTGACTGCAGAATTAAGGTGCTTCATCGCCATAGTCCTTTTCAAAACGCTTTTTCTGCCAGTAGTTATTAATCCAGGCAGTAATTAGCATGCCAGCCAAAGCAATCAGCACCGTATAACCGTCTGCAGATATAGATCCAAACACTCCTATTACCCCATTCCAAAAATAAGATAGGGCGCTGGATATCTTTTCGTTCATACGCATACTCACCCCCTTACTGGAGTGCCCTTTTGCTTGGATAAAAATGAAAAAACCCCGCCAAGGCGAGGTTTTCGATAATTTATGATAGACACAAAAAAACCGCCTAAGTGGCGGTTATTTTCAATACTGTGTACTTATCCATAATGGATATATACACATTAAATTGCCCCGTTTTTATTTTCAAGCTCTTTTTTGAATAACTTTCGCGCGGACTTGTCATAGTTAATTAGCAAGGTACGAATCACTTCAATGTGTTTTTCCCATTCAGACCAGTGGTTTTGGTAATAGCGAGTGCGTTTCTTTCTGAACCCATCAGACTCAATATTCTTGTCTTTACAATCTACTTCCACCAGCGCTTTGATTAAGAATTGACGGCTAACACTGGGCGTATATTGAATACCATCATGATCGAAGTGAGTCTGAGCGCCAGCCATTTGCTCGAGCGCAATATTACCAGCGATAGTACTGATGAGAGCCTTAACTTTAAGGCAGGTACGCTTTTGAACAATCATGCCTTGCTCAGATGAAACAACAACCCAATCATTCAAAATACTTTCCACAAGGCGCTTCTTGTTTTCTTTGGAGTTCCAGAGCGGAGATGCGTAAGCGTACAGGCTCCAATCGGCCAAATGCGCTGCTTTCTTCTGCATTCTATCAATCGTTAAAAGCACTTTTGCGCCATCAATTAGAGATGCCATTTGGTAGTCAGCAGCCCCGAAACCACCGCCACCACCAGAACCGTCATTATACTTTGCTTTGATGCCTTCCGTAGCCATACCAATTGCCGCTGGCATCGGCCACGTTTCAATGTTTGTCGCTAATCCCATAATATTCCCTGTACGAGTTTGGAAACATGATTACATAGAGTTATACTGTATATAAACACAGCATAGCTCTTAATTTGAAGTATGTACAAAACAATTCAACGCCTAGTAGGACATCACATCTGCCGAATCGGTCCTGATGGTCCATGCAGTTGCGACAGCACTGAGGATAACGTATCGGTGCTAACAACTAATGGCGACTGGAAAGCCATCCCTTTTGGCGGCTTTATGGAAGTGGGCAACGTTATAGGTGTAAGGCGCCTAAAGATAATGGATGTGTGTGCGCTGTGTTCTGATGATGAAGGTCACAAAATCGTTTATACCATTCCGAGAAACCACTACCTCGTGGGGAGTTACCTAAATGGGAAGTGCTTTATTCTACTTTATGATGGAGAAGTAAAGCACTACCTGGACAAGAACGCAGATCAAGACACGAAGAACAATGTGGTTTGGTTGTAACGAAATTTAATACCGATAACAAAAAAGCCGCCTTTCGGCAGCTTTTTTTCAAATTAGACATTGTGCCGTCCTAAATAAGGTTGACACTTTCCCCCAAAAAAATTGGAGAGTGTTATGAAATCAACAACTAAAAGA
>NZ_JAWOTW010000030.1:0-12956 GCF_033339075.1 Vibrio sp. 970 | reverse complement strand
GGCTGTAATTATGACGACGCCGAGTCCCGACCAGACTGCATAAGCAACACCGACAGGGATGGATTTCAGAACCAGAGCGTTAGGGAAGGTGCGAATAAGTCACCAAGTACAAAAATACGCCTTTGTAAGCATTTGAATTAAATCGACTAAAATTTTCAGTTTTGTTGTGGAGGGTACTTGTTCTCACCTTCCTTAGATTGGCTTACACCATTAGAGAAATTTGCTCAGCTTGTTGATTATCATATGGCTTTTGAAACTGTCGCACCTCATGTTTGAATTCGCCCCATATTTTTGCTACAGTGAACCAAATTAAGATCATCTATTTACTAGGCCTCGCATTTGCGGGGTTTTTAATGCTGAATAAAAGGAAAACTTGATGGAATTGCCCAATATTATGCACCCGGTCGCGAAGCTGAGCACCGCATTAGCCGCTGCATTGATGCTGAGCGGGTGCATGCCCGGTGAAATCCGCCCGACGATTGGCCAGCAAATGGAAACTGGCGACCAACGGTTTGGCGATCTGGTTTTCCGCCAGCTCGCACCGAATGTCTGGCAGCACACTTCCTATCTCGACATGCCGGGTTTCGGGGCAGTCGCTTCCAACGGTTTGATCGTCAGGGATGGCGGCCGCGTGCTGGTGGTCGATACCGCCTGGACCGATGACCAGACCGCCCAGATCCTCAACTGGATCAAGCAGGAGATCAACCTGCCGGTCGCGCTGGCGGTGGTGACTCACGCGCATCAGGACAAGATGGGCGGTATGGACGCGCTGCATGCGGCGGGGATTGCGACTTATGCCAATGCGTTGTCGAACCAGCTTGCCCCGCAAGAGGGGATGGTTGCGGCGCAACACAGCCTGACTTTCGCCGCCAATGGCTGGGTCGAACCAGCAACCGCGCCCAACTTTGGCCCGCTCAAGGTATTTTACCCCGGCCCCGGCCACACCAGTGACAATATCACCGTTGGGATCGACGGCACCGACATCGCTTTTGGTGGCTGCCTGATCAAGGACAGCAAGGCCAAGTCGCTCGGCAATCTCGGTGATGCCGACACTGAGCACTACGCCGCGTCAGCGCGCGCGTTTGGTGCGGCGTTCCCCAAGGCCAGCATGATCGTGATGAGCCATTCCGCCCCCGATAGCCGCGCCGCAATCACTCATACGGCCCGCATGGCCGACAAGCTGCGCTGAGCCATGGCTGACCACGTCACCCCCAATCTGCCATCGCGCGATTTCGATGTGACAGAGGCGTTTTATGCGAAGCTGGGCTTTGCGACGAGTTGGAAGGATCGCGGCTGGATGATCCTGCAGCGCGGCGGTTTGCAGCTCGAATTCTTCCCCTATCCTGACCTCGACCCAGCTACGAGCTCGTTCGGCTGTTGCCTGCGGTTGGATGATCTCGATGCCATGGTGGCATTGGTGAACGCGGCGGGAGCCGAGGAAAAAAGCACCGGCTGGCCGCGCTTCAAAGCTCCGCAACTGGAGGCGAGCGGCCTGAGGATCGGCTACCTGATCGATCCCGACTGCACGCTGGTGCGGCTGATCCAGAACCCCGACTGACCGCATGCCCGCGAAAATCAAGATTTGCGGGATCAGCACACCCGAGGCGCTCGATGCGACCATCGCGGCGCGGGCGGACTATGCCGGGTTGGTGTTCTATCCAGCGTCGCCCCGTGCGGTTACGTCGAATGTCGCGGGCGCTTTGACATCGCGCGCAGCTGGCCAGATCGCCATGGTCGGTTTGTTCGTCGATGCGGATGATGCTGTCATCGCCGACGCACTGGTGGCAGCCAAGCTGAACGCGCTGCAGCTGCACGGTTCGGAATCGCCCGAACGCGTGGCCCAGTTGCGCGCGCGGTTTGGCAAGCCGGTGTGGAAGGCGCTGCCCGTCGCCAGCGCCAGCGATGTCGCACGCGCCGCAGCCTATGCCGGGGCGGCGGACTTGATCTTGTTCGACGCCAAGACCCCCAAAGGCGCGCTGCCCGGCGGCATGGGGTTGGCGTTCGACTGGTCGCTGCTGGCCGGATATCGCGGTGCCTTGCCGTGGGGGCTGGCAGGCGGGCTAAATCCGACGAATGTTGCCGAGGCGATTGCGCGCACCGGAGCGCCGCTGGTCGATACCTCCAGCGGCGTCGAAAGCGCGCCGGGCGTCAAGGATACCGACAAGATTACCAATTTCGCCTTTGCGGTGCGCTTGGCCTAAATCGCGTCGATCAATAGGCGTCGTTCAGCGCAAAGATCGGCTTGCGGGTGCGCCACTGCCCTCGGGTGAAGTCGGGAAAATCTAACGTGCGATTGCCCTCAGCAATCGATTGTTCCGACAGAGGCGTGATCGCGCTCCAGGCCAGCGCGTCGTAAATGTCGATTGGCATCGGGGCCTTGGCCTTCAGCGCCTCGACAAAAGCGTGGATCACGAACCAGTCCATCCCGCCATGCCCGGCCCCTGCCGCCAGATCGGCGTAGCGTTTCCATAGCGGGTGATCGTATTTCGCAAACCAGCCCTCGGCAGGCTCCCAGCGGTGCGGCTGTGGGCTCTTGCCCTCCAGATAGATCGACTTGTTGACGTCCATCCACAGCCCCTCGGTGCCTTGCACCCGAAAGCCGAGAGAATAGGGGCGCGGCAGCGAGGTGTCGTGGCACAGCATGATCGTTTCACCATTAGTGCAGCCGATCATGGTGTTGACCACATCACCCAGTGCGAATTTCACCTCGGCGTTGGGATGATCGGCAGAGCCGTTCTTGACGACATAATCATGCAGCCCGCGCGCCTTACAGCCGAAGCCGCCAGCGCCCGCTTCGCCCGGCAACGCGACCTTCAGGGTGCGGGTCTGCGGCGGGTAGCACACGCCGGCATCGGCGCAGCCCTGGTACTTCACGGTCAGGGTGGTCGCGCTCGCGCCGGCCGCGGGCGTGCCGGTGAGGGTGCCGAGCAATTCCTTGCGGTAGGTTTCGACGTCGCCGAAGAATTCGTCGCGGTAGGCCTTGCCCTTCGGCAGCGCCATGGTCGCGCCGGTGAAGGCGGCATCGGCCTTGACCGAGGTGCGGTGCCGGTACAGGTAATAGCCGTCGGCGATCCGCCAGCGCACCTCGATGCGGTCCGGCGCGGTGGCCTGCGCGGACAGGACGAAGACCTCGTCGACCGGCGGCAGTTCGAAGTCCTGGGCGACGGCCGAGGTCGCGGGCAGCGCAAGCAGCAGGGCGAGCCCGGCCAGCCAGCGGCGCAGGCGGATCGTGGATGCGGTCATTGGCTCAGTTTACCGGTCGGCTCTCGGCGGCCAGCCATTGCAGGTATTCGGGCAGGCCGGACGCGGCTTCGACCGCGAGCAGCTCCGGGAGTTCGTAGGGATGCAGTTGGCGCAGGCGTTCCTGCAGGGCGGGGTAGGCCTCGGCACTGGTCTTGACCAGCAGCAGGACCTCGGCCGCGGCCTCGACCTTGCGTTGCCAGCGATAGACCGAACGCAGGCCGGGCAGGAGGTTGACGCAGGCGGCCAGGCGCTCGGCCACCAGCGCGGTGGCGATGCGCTCGGCGCTGTCGGCGTCGGGACAGGTGCAGAAGCAGATCAGGGCGCTCACCGGCATAGGGTAGCGGCTGCCCCGATCCGGCGGGCCTGGCGGACATCCGCGTGCGGCCCTTGAAAGTCGGCGGGCCCGCCCCATCTCGGTGGCATGCCGGGTTCGCCCGGTTCTGTTGTCCGCGGTTTGGCACTCGCTTCGCGCGACTGCTAAAATCGCCGGGTTTTTCCACGTCAATCAACCATTTACCGAGGTTGCCATGTCCAATATCAAGCCGCTGCACGACCGCGTGGTCATCAAGCGCATGGAAGAAGAGAAGCTGTCCGCCGGCGGGATCGTGATCCCGGATTCGGCCACCGAGAAGCCGATCAAGGGCGAAGTCGTCGCCGTCGGCACCGGCAAGGTGCTGGACAACGGCCAGGTCCGCGCGCCGCAGGTCAAGGTCGGCGACAAGGTGCTGTTCGGCAAGTACAGCGGCACCGAAGTGAAGCTGGACGGCGTCGAGCTGCTGGTGGTGAAGGAAGACGACCTGTTCGCGATCCTCGGCTGATCGCGCGTCGCTCCCACACATTTCTCATCCGAATAATTTTTCGAGGTAATTCGCAATGGCTGCCAAGGACATTCGTTTCGGCGAAGACGCGCGCTCCAAGATGGTGCGCGGCGTCAACGTGCTCGCCAACGCCGTGAAGGCGACCCTCGGCCCGAAGGGCCGCAACGTCGTGCTGCAGAAGAGCTACGGCGCGCCGACCATCACCAAGGACGGCGTCTCCGTCGCCAAGGAAATCGAACTGGCTGACGCGTTCGAGAACATGGGCGCGCAGATGGTGAAGGAAGTCGCTTCCAAGACCTCCGACAACGCCGGCGACGGCACCACCACCGCCACCGTGCTGGCGCAGGCGTTCATCCGCGAGGGCATGAAGGCGGTCGCCGCCGGCATGAACCCGATGGACCTGAAGCGCGGCATCGACCAGGCGGTGAAGGCCGCGGTCGGCGAACTGAAGTCGCTGTCCAAGCCGTCGTCGACCAGCAAGGAAATCGCCCAGGTCGGCGCGATCTCCGCGAACTCGGATGCCAACATCGGCGACCTGATCGCGCAGGCGATGGACAAGGTCGGCAAGGAAGGCGTGATCACGGTCGAGGAAGGCAGCGGCCTGGACAACGAACTCGACGTGGTCGAGGGCATGCAGTTCGACCGCGGCTACCTGAGCCCGTACTTCGTCAACAACCAGCAGTCGATGTCGGCCGACCTGGATGATCCCTTCATCCTGCTGTACGACAAGAAGATCTCCAACGTGCGCGACCTGCTGCCCGTCCTCGAGGGCGTGGCCAAGGCCGGCAAGCCGCTGCTGATCGTGGCGGAGGAAGTCGAAGGCGAAGCGCTGGCGACCCTGGTGGTCAACACCATCCGCGGCATCGTCAAGGTCTGCGCGGTGAAGGCCCCGGGCTTCGGCGACCGTCGCAAGGCGATGCTGGAAGACATGGCGATCCTGACCGGCGGCGTGGTGATTTCCGAGGAAGTCGGCCTGTCGCTGGAGAAGGCCACCATCAAGGACCTCGGCCGCGCCAAGAAGATCCAGGTGTCGAAGGAAAACACCACCATCATCGATGGCGCCGGCGAAGGCGCGGGCATCGAGGCGCGCATCAAGCAGATCAAGGCGCAGATCGAGGAGACCTCCTCCGACTACGACCGCGAGAAGCTGCAGGAGCGCGTGGCCAAGCTGGCCGGCGGCGTTGCGGTGATCAAGGTCGGTGCCGCCACCGAAGTCGAGATGAAGGAAAAGAAGGCGCGCGTCGAAGACGCCCTGCACGCGACCCGTGCGGCCGTCGAGGAAGGCATCGTCCCGGGCGGCGGCGTCGCCCTGATCCGTGCCAAGGCGGCGATCGCCGGCATCAAGGGCGTGAACGAAGACCAGAACCACGGCATCCAGATCGCCCTGCGCGCGATGGAAGCCCCGCTGCGCGAGATCGTGACCAATGCCGGCGATGAGCCGTCGGTCATCCTCAACCGCGTGGTCGAAGGTTCGGGTGCGTTCGGCTACAACGCCGCCAACGGCGAGTTCGGCGACATGATCGAGTTCGGCATCCTGGACCCGACCAAGGTCACCCGCACCGCGCTGCAGAACGCCGCGTCGATCGCGGGCCTGATGATCACCACCGAAGCGATGGTGGCCGAGGCCCCGAAGAAGGACGAGCCGGCGATGCCGGCCGGCGGCGGCATGGGCGGCATGGGCGGCATGGATTTCTAAGCCCCGCGATCCATCAAGCAAGACCACAAAGCCCGGCCTCGTGCCGGGCTTTGTGCGTTCTGGCGTCCGAGGCGGGAGACTTCCTACCCGCCCCGCGGCAATGTCTGACGCGAAGATCAGAAAACGCCGATATGAACGCGTGCTCGCGGGCGCAACCCTGAGCAGCCGTCCCTGCAACGGAGCGCTGCGTGCCGCGCCTGACCGCACCCCGGCGGCAGGCCGAGGTGTGCGCGCCACTGCCGGCCGCCCACGCCGCTGCGCGTTACGCGCGCCACCTGCCCGAGCGCACGCTGCTGTACGCGCTAGTGCAGGCGCACTACCCGGACTTCATCGCGCGTCTTGAGGCCGAAGACCGCCCGCTGCCCGAGTATGTGCGCGAGGAGTTCGAGACCTACCTGCGCTGCGGCGTGCTCGAGCACGGCTTCCTGCGCGTGGTCTGCGAGCACTGTCGTGCCGAGAGGCTGGTGGCGTATTCCTGCAAGAAGCGCGGGCTGTGCCCGAGCTGCGGCGCACGGCGCATGGCCGAGTCGGCGCGGCATCTGGTGGACGAGGTGTTCGGCCCGCGGCCGGTGCGGCAATGGGTGCTGAGTTTCCCGTACCCGTTGCGCTTCCTGTTCGCCAGCAAGCCTGAGGCGATCGGCCCGGTGCTGGGCATCGTGCATCGTGTGATCGCCGGTTGGCTTGCCGATCAGGCCGGCGTGCCGCGGGATACGGCGCAATGCGGCGTGGTGACCCTGATCCAGCGCTTCGGCAGCGCGCTGAATCTCAACATCCACTTCCACATGCTGTGGCTCGACGGCGTGTACGAGGACACCACCGAGCGTCCGCAGCGCAAGCCGCGCCTGCACCGCACCCGTGCGCCCACATCGGCGCAACTGACGGAACTGGCCAACACCATCGCGCATCGCGTGTGCCGGCACCTGTCGCGCCGCGGCTGGCTCGAAGGCGAAGACGAATCCGTGTTCCTGTCCGACAGCGCGGGTAGCGACGACGGCATGGATGGGCTGCGGATGAGTTCGATGACCTACCGCATCGCCACCGGTCGCGACGCTGGCCGCAAGGTCGTCACGCTGCAAACGCTGCCTGGCGACGCCGGTCCGCTGGAGGGCGACGCCGGCAAGGTCGGCGGCTTCTCGCTGCATGCCGGCGTGGCCGCGGAAGCACACGAAAGCCACAAGCTCGAAAAGCTGTGCCGCTACATCACGCGCCCGGCGATCAGCGAGCAGCGGCTATCGATCTCGCCACAGGGCAGGGTGCGTTACCAGCTCAAGACGCCGTGGCGCAATGGCACCACGCATGTCGAATGGGATGCGGTGGACTTCATCGCCAAGCTGGCGGCACTGGTCCCGCCGCCACGCGCGCATCTCACCCGCTTCCACGGCGTATTCGCCCCGAATGCAAACCTGCGCGCGCAGCTGACGCCCTCGGGGCGCGGCAGGCGGCCTGCGGGCGATGCGGCGCCAGTGGACGTCAGCGCCCACGACGAGCCGCGCAGCCCCGAGCAGAAGCGCCGTGCGATGAGCTGGGCGCAACGGCTCAAGCGGGTCTTTTCCATCGACATCACCACCTGCGCCCACTGCGGCGGCGCGGTGCGGATCGTCGCCAGCATCGAAGACCCCAAGGCCATTCGCGCCATCCTCGCCCACTTCGAGAAACACGGCGCGCTGGAGCAAGCGCACTACCGGCCCGCAGCGCGCGCCCCGCCGCCCGCCGCGTGATGAGGCGCCGGCCACACAGCCGGCAGCCAAGCCAGAGTCCGATCCGATGCGGCCACGACCCCGCAGGGCTGCGCTCGGCCCTGTGCCGGGATTCGGTGAGAAATGGCTACGCACTGAGCCGCTGCGTGGCCCCGCGATGTCGAAAACCCACGCATGAACCCCCGATCTGTGCCCGATCTGTGCCCAAAGCGGCGCTTGCGCGGCCGCTTCCTACCCGCCAGACTCGCCAAAAAGGGCGGTTGAACTTCCTATACCCATATCCCACTTTAGGTTTGGCAGCACCTTTTCAATCAGGTGGTTGTTTACACCAATCCAGCTATTGGCCAATTGAATATTGGTTTCGTCTACTTTTTTTGATTTTTTAAACAGCTTGGTAAAACCGAGTGCCAAAACAGGGGGACCATGTAAAAACGTGCTTCCTGTAATGACTGAACCAACTGTGAGTCCTTTACTGACTTTTTGCAATAAGGATGCTTTTTTATGAGCAGTAGACATAAATCTAACCTTGAGTGTAGAGATTTAAAAAAATGTTCCAACTATAAACAACGGAAATTGAAATACAATTGTATATTTGAAGATGTTGACATTTTTTATGGATTTACCCATTTTCTGCAATTTTAATCCACTTTATCATAAGTGAAGCATTGGTATTTGGTGTATAAAGTTCTTAAAAACTTTTATTGAAACATATATCTCATGTTTTTAGAAATCCGATAAATTGAAAACAATGGAGGGCAGAGTAAAACTTGAAGTGCGACATAAACCACCTAATTAATTTAAAGGGTTTATGGAGTATATAAAATTGTCATACCATCATCTTAACTTTGAAGATCGTACTGCATTAATGCTTGAGTCAAGAAAAGAAGGCTTTTCAGCCAGAAAATTTGCTGAACTCATTAAAAGACATCCTAGTACGATCTATCGTGAGCTTAAAAGAAATAGCATCAATGACGTTTATCAAGCTCGATATGCTTCTGATAACACCTTCGCTAGACGTAGACGTGGTCACAGAAAACTCAAAATCGATTCAATCCTCTGGAAATTTATTGTTGAAGCGATCCGTTGTTTATGGTCTCCTCAGCAAATAGCAAAGCGTTTAAAGACATTTCCTGATTTGGATCAAACAATGAATGTAAGCCATACAACGATTTATTCAACGATACGAGCATTACCAAAGGGTGAGTTGAAAAAAGACTTATTATCCTGTCTACGTCATGAAAATAAAAAGCGAAAAGCTAACGGTGAACCTAAAAAAGATTCTATATTACAGGATATTAAAACTATTCATGAGCGCCCAGCCGAAGTTCAAGAAAGAAAAATACCGGGTCATTGGGAAGCTGATTTAATTAAAGGTAAAGAGTAAGCGTAACACCAACCACACCTTGCGGTGTGGCTGTTGATCAGTAAGGCAGTAGTTGTTGCAATTGCTCGTGGGTATTGGCTTTGGGCAACTCTGTCAGCAACCGGCATAAGTAATCATAGGGTTCCAGACCATTGATTTTGGCGGTTTCGACCAAGCTGTACAATGCGGCACTGGCCTGTGCACCCGACTTGGTATTGGCAAACAGCCATGCCTTGCGACCAATCACGAACGGTTTGATGGCGCGCTCAGCGCGATTGTTGTCGATATTCAACCTGCCATCATCCAGATAGCGCATCAGCTTGGGCCACTGGTTCAGGCTATACGTAATAGCGGCTCCCAGTAAACTTTCTTTCGTGACACTCTCGCTTGATTTATCCAGCCAGCTTTTGAATTGTTCTAACAGTGGCTTGGCTAGCGTTTGTCTGGCGTCATATTTCTTATCAGGCGGCACGGTTTTTAATTGACTCTCCAGTGCATAGAGTTTCTGGATATGGTTAAGGGCCACATCCGCCTTACCCGTTTTGCCTTTACCCTGCGCTTTTTGTGCTTCAACGAACTTACGTCTGGCATGTGCCCAGCAGCCGACTAAGGTCGCGTGGGTTTTCTCATATCCGGCATAACCATCAACCTGCAGATAGCCGGCAAACCCCGCCAGGAAGTCGGTGGGATGTATGCTGCTGCGACTATCCTGATAATCAAACAGCACCAGTTTGGGGCCAGTACTTTGCTCTAAGCCACAGCCATACACCCACATGTAGCAGGTGCTTTTCTCAACATCCAGCACATTAACCGTGGTTTCATCTGCCCATAGCACCGGCTGTTTCAGAAGCTCAGCTTTCATTAACGCCAGTAACGGTTTCAGTTTCTCTGCACAGCTTATCAGCCAGCGGCTCATCGTTTGACGGCTAAGCTCAATGCCTGCCTGATTAAACAACTGCTCCTGACGGTACAGCGGCAAGCCATAGTGCATTTTGCTGCTGATGATTTGGGCAAGTAGACTCGGTGTGGTCATGCTTTTCGGGATAACCGCCGGTGGCACATCGGCAATTTTTATCTCGACCTTGGTGCCGTTGGTCTCACACTGCCGGCAGCTGTATTTCAGCCGCACGTTTCTCAGCACCCGGATTTGTGCTGGCACGAATTCAATTTGCTCACTGACTTCTTCACCCATTTTATGCAGCGCATGGCCGCAGCAGGCACAGGTTTTATCGTCAATGTCATGGATAACATCAACGCGCGGCAGCTCAGGGGCAATCCTTGGTCGGCGTGGCTTAGCGGCGGGTTTCTCAGCGCTCTCGGTCGTCTGATTATCTGGCTCTGTCGCTACTGACTCGTCTTCAATCAGCTGTTCGGCCTCATTTAAGACTTCGCCATCACCTTCGTAGGTCTCGCTGCTGGGGCTAAATTTCTGGTACTTCTTCAGGTTGTAACGCTCCAGCAATTGCTGCAGCTTGTCCGACAGTTGCTGGTTAACCCGCTCTAATTTGGCGATGCGTTTATCTTTTTGTGCCAGTTTCCGCTCAAGCTTTTGCGTCTGCTCAAGCAGCATTTTCTTGAGCAGTTCAACATCATCAGGTAAGGATTGAGGTGTCTTTTTCATGGCCGCTATTGTAACGGCCAATTGGGCTAAGTGCTTGGTAAGATTTAGATTGTTTTGGATGCGATCACAAGGATTTATAGCCGATCGTCATATCAGCCCACACTCTGGTAATGCAGTGGCTGATGGGCGGTGATTTTTTGAATATCGACACCTTGCAACAGCCAATGCCACTGTTGTTCGCTAATAGACAGGATTTTGCCAGGCATCTGCCTTGGCCAGCGGAACTTGTCTTTTTCAAGCCGTTTGTACCATAGGCAAAACCCGGTGCTATCCCAGTACAGTACTTTTAACCGGGTACGCTGCTGATTGCAAAATACAAACAGTGCGCCACTAAAAGGCGAGAGCTGCATCTCTTGCTCAACTAGCAACGATAAACCATTAATAGATTTACGAAAGTCGACCGGCTGTTTATGCAAATAGACCTGGGGCACATCAAGAAACATTTTCATGGTCAGAGCGCTCTGAGCAAGGCCGCTAACCACAGCACATCAGTGCCGGCTGGAAACTGCAATTCCACATCACGCTTACGTAGTAAAATGGATTTATTCAGCTGCAAGCCCTGTGGCGTCAGCTCAATAAAGCCACCGTCATCATCCTGAAACGCCAACAATTGTCTCTTGCGATAACTAAAATATGTAGGAATGATGCCCTGACGTTTTGCAAATTCAGTTTGGGTGAGGCCACTTTGGGCTTGCTCGGCGAATAAAGCGAACCATTGTTCTTTGGTGCGGTGCATGATGATTACCCTGGCAGTTGATAATGGCAGACAGGGTAAAGTTGATCAGTTAGGATTGGAATGTGTGGTTGGCGTTACGCTTACGGTAAAGACAATAAAAGTTCGATAGCAACACTTATTGAACGAAATACACGGCTCTGTATCTTGGCAACATTACCTGATGCAAAGGCAGAATCAGTGCGCAAGGCTTTAACTGAAGCTCTGAAATATTTACCTGCAGAACTGCGTAAAACGTTGACCTATGACCGTGGACGTGAGATGTCAGAACATAAAATACTCGAAGAAGATTTAGGCATAGATGTATATTTCTGTGACCCACATTCACCCTGGCAAAAAGGCACATGCGAAAATATGAATGGTTTAATTAGGCAATATTTACCTAAAGGGATTGATTTAAATCAGGCAGATCAGCATTATTTAAATCAAGTTGCCATGTCACTGAATACTCGTCCTAGAAAAGCGTTAGATTGGCTTACACCATTAGAGAAATTTGCTCAGCTTGTTGATTATCATATGGCTTTTGAAACTGTCGCACCTCATGTTTGAATTCGCCCATCTTTTTGAGTTCTAGTTAATGATTAAATATATTCTTCAACCGTACTGGTCATACGTTTTTTCATTTTGTAAGGCTTGTAATGAGGAACATAACAAGGCTTGCAAACTGCTTCATAGGTTTTGGTATCAGAATGATAATAAAAGCGATCCAGTGGTTCATAGCCATTGCAATGATGGCAATAACGCTCAAAACCCAATGAAGTGAAGATCATCTTCTGCACAAATGCTTGTTTTTTATGTTTTGCTTTAAGTGTAGGTGAGTTTTTGACTTCACAAGAACAGATATAATCTTGGTAGTTATCGAACTCTGGTGCTTCTTGGTGTATGTGAACAAACCGATTTATAACTTTTGGATCAAAAATATTCCATTGTTGGTCATGTTCTGAAAATAGGAAATATCCATCTGCACCTGATGGCATTTCTTTACTGTATTTCGAGTAATGGATAACATGTTTTTCCGTTGGCTCAAAGTCATTCAGGAACATTCTCAAGGTATTGAGGTTCGGGAATTGGACTTTCATTAACTGTGCTTGAGTCACCAGATTGGATCTTGATTCGTAGTTCACCAGAACCATAATTTTACGGCTTTTGTCGATTCTGCCGATGATGTAATTATAGATATGATCAGACATTGTATTTTCTCCTATTCTATAGAGATCCATGTTAAGAACATGGATCATTCCCAAAAAATGCAATGAGATCGTTGCTCTGGTAGCTAAACTGCAATTCGGTGTAGTCCATTTTCAGTGTGCTATCTAAGTACGGTGTAATGTCGAGTTGCACGAATGAATCAATAAATTCACTTTCTGCGCCATACGCATCTATTGAGCCTTTGAACAGCTCCAGTACATTGCATGTTACATAGTCGCCAATTTCTGATTTATGTGTCTTACATGATGGTAGTAGTGCCAAGTCATTCAGGATCACTTGAACATGAGTGCCATCATATGAGCCTTGATATAGGCTGTAATATTTTTCAGGATTCAAGATACATTCAAGAACTAAATCAAAGTTGTTGCTGTAAGAGTTACGCGTAGCGACATATACACTTTCTGCTACTGGCTTTTCGACTTTGGTGAGTGTGATTGAGTCTGAATGCTCATGAGCGAACAAAATAGGGTCGTCTACGTCTTGTTCTTCATCTGGCTCAGGGTATAGGAAGTATAAACCACCTTTTTGCTCCTCATCCGAAGTATCTTACCTGAAATTCCCTCACTCGTTTACCGC
>NZ_JAWOTW010000029.1:0-17528 GCF_033339075.1 Vibrio sp. 970 | reverse complement strand
GAACTTGAACACCCTACTACTAAGATCAAGATAAATAATTGCAAAAATCTCATAATCTCTCTCTGACACATAACGCCTCGTTAAGGGGTGAGCAACGCAATACCGAGGTCACTGCATACTAGCTTAACCACTAAAACCAACGCATAGTAAAAATGCCACGCGTTGCGAATCCCTCTTAAACGATTTGTTATGAGCACACGCCCAACGATAATTAGCTTGATAATACTAATTACTAAATTTACATATAAAAGTAACTCACTCATCGTTTCACCTCTAGTACTTTCGATAAAGTCACTTTAGGTAAACGAAGTAATAAAATAAGCTATCTATGTAGCTAAACTATTTTACGTAAAGGTACCTCTACTCTTTTATGAGTTCAAATTCCAAATTTCGTTTGGGGCGCATATCAGGACGGAACTGGGCATTGTACAACCACGTTTTCTCGATTGTCGTCTTCGAGGGGAGATCATTCCTGTCAGGGTACTGTTCCTGCAAGTATGTATATATTTTATTGGCTAGTGCAGCTACTGAAGCTTCCGGATACCTACACCAAGTTAACTCAGCCATACGCAGAACATTATCAAAGTATCGACTCTTGTTATACTTACCAGCCTCGGATTGCCTACTATTCAACTTATGATAACGGATCCCTTTTTTGTAAAAAAAGTCCCTCTCCTTGCTCGTATTATATGTACCAAGGAGCTTACCGAATTGCATAGCCATTCCGAGTAAAGCATCAACTTCCTCAAAAAACATAGATTCCATGCGACTGTTTTTCGAATAAAACTTATTCCAAAGTTCGCCCAATTGCGATGCATTTTTTAAAATAAAAGCTTTCTCATGATGGATATCTAATTCTTCAAAATTTCCATTCTCAACTTTATCTAAGTCATTCTCGTTTAACTCCCCAACAATCTGGTCTGATACATTCTGCAAACTAGCTATACCAGCGGGTATACAGTCCTCTTCAAATTGCTTCGAGGGATCATCAAGGAACGCTACTAATCTGAATTCTTCAGTAGGAACTTCCTGATCAAGAACTTTTGACGTTAATACGTAACCCTCTGAGTTGGGGTCTTTTACAAGCTGAAAAGCTTCATCAACCATTGGATCGAAATCTAAATCTTTAGACATTGTGTAATCCCCATTGTGCTCATAACGCCCTGCTAAGGGGTGAGCAACGCAATACCAAAGCCGCCGCATACCACCTTAATCACCAAATTGAACGCATAGTAAAAATGCCACGCGTTGCGAATCCCTCTTGAGCAGTTTGTTAGTTTGCAAACCCAAGGAGTTGATTTTACGTTATTTTAAATTTTGAAAACAATAAGCTTTATGTGCTTTGATGCATTTAAGTCAGGCTTAGTCTCAAAGCGGCAACTCAATGAAACCACGTGAAACAAACAACGCCGCAGAAAACGAACTAACAACACTAAAAAACGCTTTTGGAAAACCAATCTCACAGTGCGGACTTTCAACAAAGCCGCTGAAACCACGTGAACTTTCCACACCAGAGAAAACGCCATTTCAGCGAGTAAATCGGCTTTTGTACCAACAAACTCAACGAGCAGAGTTTCAGCAAAAAAGTTCGATTCAGTTAACCCCAAAGTCACTGTACCAAAGAACAAATCAACCGTTGAAACGATACCAATTTTGAATTTTCACCACACTAGTTAACACTGAAATTGAACACCGATACGACAATTTCAACTTTGAGCTTTTACCACTAGATCTTGCGATATAGCTGCGTTTTTCCTCTTGCAAACTAACGCCCTGTTAAGGTGTGAGCAACGCAATACCGATGTTTCCGCATACCACCTTAACCACAAAACCTAACGCATAGTAAAAATGCCACGCGTTGCGAATCACTCTTAAACAGTTTGTTAGTAGTTTGTAGCCACGCATCCCCAACCATCAAATTCAACCTTGTACAGTTCGGCTACACAGACCATAAAACCAGATACACAAGAGATTATATTTTGATTTACTGGCATTGTTATTTTTACATCAACATAATGAAGTCCATCTTGAACTACATGCTCCGCTACTCCAAACTGAAAGTCATTGATAAACCCAGCAACGACATCGGCCTTATCAGAATCAGGGCACTTAAAGTGAAAATCAACTTTTCTGAATAATGAAAAGTTATCTCCCTCTGCATCAAGCCTTCTTAGCACATCAACATCGCTTTCAGCTGACTCGATGATTTTATTTACAATCGACATAACTACCTCTAACTACTAACGCCCTGTTAAGGTGTGAGCAACGCTATACCGAAGCTTCTGCATACCACCTTAAACACTAAACGCAACGCATAGTAAAAATACCACGCGTTGCGAATCACTCTTAAACAGTTTGTTATGCTGATTCCCAAGCGTTTGGGAGTTACTCACACCAACCGCACTTATATTGACCATTTATCTGATTAAAAGTCTGAGCATTGCACTTAACACAATGATGCTGAACAAAGTCATTTGAGGACTGCTGTTGAGTTCTTTGCTTAGATTGGTGCTCGTTTGAATTGAGGCTCCATTGATGGTTTGGATCTGGAATGAACGTGGCACCGCTGCCGTCATAATCCGCTCCCCACCAAGTGATAAACAACCAACCACCATGAACTTTTGCCCTCCAAGCATCACGAGGTCCACCTTCGTTGTCGATACGTTCCCATTTTAGGGTTCCCACACTTTCAGATTTTGAAAAAAAGCCCACTGATACTCCTATGATTCTATGATTCTATGATTCTATGATTCTATGATTCTATGATTCTATGATTCTATGAGCAGCATAACGCCCAGTTAAGGGGTGAAGCACGCAATAACCAAGCCTCTGCATAGCACTTCAACACCAAAAACCTCCGCATATCAAAAATGCCACGCGTGCTGAATCCCTCTTGAACTGTTTGTTAGCTTAAATTAGTAGCACCACGCTACACCACCCCAAAACAGAATATTCAGAGTCCAAACCATAATGCTTTGAACTGGAAGCATATGGAAAACTAACTGGGGACATGCCTTAAGCTCACTTAGAGAGAACAGCATTTGAGGCTGAAAATCCCAACTCGTCGCTAAGCAAAGACCTCTTTTGAATCTAGGATGATTCACCAAATATTCTGCATAGGATGAATAAATTGTCCATAAGCCCAAAAAGCCAAATAACTCGATTGCAGAAATCACTTCCAAACTAAAGGGCAATAGTGAAGGTCCGCCAATGAGTAAAATCGCCGCAAATACCCATTTTTTGTTTCTCATTACACATCCTTGTTAATGATTTAAGCTAACGCCCTGCTAAGGGGTGAGCAACGCAATACCTAAGCCGCCGCAAACCACCTTAATCACTAAAATCAAAGCATAGTAAAAATGCCACGCGTTGCGAATCCCTCTTGAGCAGTTTGTTAGTCGCGAGGCACCGAGCGACAATTTTAAGCCGAACTAAACTTTGCGAACAACAAACTTTATGTGTTTTGATGCATTTAAGCCAGGCGTAGTTTCAAGGCGCCTACTCAATGAAACCACTTGGAACATAAAACGTCGTAGAAAACGGACTGACAACACCAACAAGCGCTTTTGGAAAACCAATCTCACAGTGCGGAAGTCACTGAAACCACGTGGAACTTACCACACCAGAGAAAACGTCATTTCAGCGAGTAAATCGGCTTTTGTACCGACAAACTCACCGAACGGAGTTGCAACCAAAAACAGACTCTCGATTGCCCTGCTCTGTAAGCACCAAAGAACAAAACAACCGCTAGAACAGTTACAAAACTTTGGACTTAAAACAGCTAAAACTAAGTTCTGATGATCGAAGATTAATCGGTGTACCAAGCAAACAGCTGCTAAATATTAAGCTCAGAAACATGCTTTTGATTGCTAGCTTTTTCTGGCGACTAACGCCTTGTTAAGGTGTGAGGCACGCAATACCGAAGCCTACGCATAGCACCTTAACCACTAAAACTAACGCATAGTAAAAATGCCACGCGTGCTGAATCACTCTTGAACAATTTGTTATGTAGCCGACTTTCAGGCTAGCGCTTTCTGTCCAAGTTGGATTTTGGGCGCAATACCAACTTTGCGATACAAAGCTAGAGCTGATTCATTGAAAGAGTATATTTCTAACCACAGCTCTTCCCCGCCGTTAGAAATAGCCCTTTCCTCAAATGCCTCTATTAGCGCCAGTCCAACGCCTTGGTCTCTAAAACATGAATCCACTACTATTTGTTCAATGCTTGCGATTTTTCGCTGTTTGAGTGTCCAAGACTTACGGACCCATAGCTCACCAAAAACCAAACCTACTAACTGCCCGTTGATTTCGGCTACTAGAAAAATTGAGCTTTCACTTTCGATTATCTTGTGTAGGTCTATTTTTTGTTCAATTTCTTCCGGTGATAAAAAGTCGTCAGGTAAATTTGCTTGATGATACTCATTAAGCTGAAACTGTAGTTTCTTGATAACACTGATATCTTCAATGCAAGCTTGGCGAATATTTAACATATATAAATCCTTTTAACTTACCGTCCTCTCGTGGCTACATAACGCCCTGTTAAGGTGTGAGCAACGCTATACCGAAGTCTCTGCATACTACCTTAAACACCAAAACCAACGCATAGTAAAAATGCTACGCGTTGCGAATCACTCTTAAACAGTTTGTTATGTGCGAACTTCTAGCTTGTAGATGACTGCTCAGCAACACTAACTTTAGGCTCTTTCTCTGGCGTCGACCATTTGATGATTGCTCTGAGGTTCATTGAAAAAAAGATGATATTTGCAGTTATCATTGCCACACTACCAGTAAGATAACCAACTGCTACCCAACTAGTGTTACCGCACATCATTAAAATGAAACCGATTTTGTTCTTATTTCCAATTTGCCAAATTGCAAGAAACGTAAGTACCATTGCAACCCAGTCGATTCCATAGTACTGAAAATATTCCATTTTTCCTCCAAGCACATAACGCCCTGTTAAGGGGTGAGCAACGCAATACTGAAACCGCCGCACACCACCTTAATCACTTAAACCAACGCATAGTGAAAATGCCACGCGTTGCGAATCCCTCTTGAACAGTTTGTTATGTTTGTGCTGACGTCGCTAGACAAACTTATGGTTGTATAGAGGTAAAATGTTGATCACTGGTTCTTCGTAAGGGTGAATTGTTCGAATAGCATCAAGTGCAGCTTGAACTAAAGGCTCTTGGCATCTAACGTCAATTCTGACCTCTTCACCAAAGTTAATTTCACCCTTCTTGCCAGTAACAGGTTCCGAGCCTTCAGTTGGTCTCCAGAACCCTGAAATTTTTACGATAGAAATAACACTGTCATAGTCACCCACAACACCTGCACCAACTGAGTTAAGTGCATCACGGATAGCTACAACTTCTGTTTCAGGTGCATAGATTTCTAGCTTGAATTCCATCATTTTCTCCCAAAAAACATAACGCCTTGCTAAGGTGTGAGTAACGCAATACAAAAGCTACCGCACAGCGCCTTAATCACCATAAGCCACCGCATAGTAAAAATGCCACGCGTTACGAATCACTCTTAAGCAATTTGTTAGTACATGCGCTACTTCTATTTATGCGCTCCAAGATATTGAAAACTGGCATGATATGAAAGGCTTTGAACACTGAAGTGAGACGGGCACCTACAAAACTTAAAATCGATAGAGAGACGAGAGTTGGCTAGAAGAAAAACGTACTGAACTCACCTACTTTTACTGAGTTCAAATTAGAAAAGGATTCGTTCCTCGCACTTCGACAGCAACACCAAAGAAAGACAATTTTGACTTAGTAAAAAACACGAAAAAGAAGAAGCAATAAAGAAATAGATTAAGAGTTAGAGACCGTAAACGATGAAGTCAAAGCGAACACTCCGCATATAGTGCCACCGGAAAGAACGTGAAAGGTACAAACTGAAAGGTGTAAAGGCGAGCGCCAAAACAGATAAACACCAAAACTGATGACCTTTGATGTCAAACCCGTACTAACGCCGCGTTAAGTAGTGAGCAACGCAACCACGAAACCTAACCGTACCACCATAAACACAAAACCCAACGATGGAATGAAAAATGCCATGCGTTGGGAATCTGTCTTAAACGCTTTGTTAGCTGTCTTTTAGACCAACTAAGACCCACTTAACTGTCTCGTCACCAGAAGATGACTTGGTTTCTATGATTTTTTTCAGCGTCGCAACATAGTTATTATTAATCACCGCATGCTCTATATCGCCAATTGTTTCCTGCGATACTTGACCTGAAAATCTTTCATCACTTTCTAAGCCTAATATTTCATAACGCTTCGTTCGAACGTTAAGACCTATCAATTTAGCCTTTACCTCAACAGCTTCAGACATTTGAACATCGATACTGTCAACAATTGAGTGCGCTTTTTCAACTTGCGCTTTCGTTAATTCAAACTGACCGCCATATAGAGAATTTGGAGAGCCCCAATCAAACTTGATACCAGAACCTAGGTTATTAACTTCCTTAAGCAAACGCCTATACTTAGAAGCAACTCTACCTTTTAACACATGTAACTTATTGCTAAGATCATCTTCATTATCTTGAGCTGATAATAAGCCGAGAAACTCATGTATTGCTTTGCTAGCTAGCGACTCTCCAAATAGATCACTCACGTTAGCTGACTTGAATTGTACGCCAAAAGAACCCTCGAATATTTGACAGGTATTCATTCTAGTTTGTTGTAATATATCAGCAGGAATAGCCCCTTTAATCGATGGTTCCTCGTCTTCGCAAGTCTGCCCCAATGCGTCAATCAGCTCTTGAACTGATACTAAAATATTCCCAAAGTTACGAGTGCTCAATTCTGGTAATTTAGTATCCCAAGGGTAAAGATGGATATTAAAAGTTTCTCTTACTGAAGACAGCGCAGCTGCCTTAGGATCTACTTCCCCTAGACCGTAATATTTACTTCGACCCTCAACTTTTATTTTAGTGCCTTTTACAGGCAGGTCATCGGACGATAGTTGTTCTGGCAAAACGTATTCAAACTTAGTATCGCCACTTGTGTTCGTATAAACCTTAAATAAGTAGTCATTTTCTGGTTTGGAAAATACAGTATGAAGGCATAAATTTTGGTTAATAAGTTCTTTTATGCGATCCGGAGATATAGCGACATATAACCACTCAAAATCTTCGTAGTCATCAAATATTGATAGCCCAAGATACAATGCACCAGTCTTTGATTTAGCACTAAATAATCGAGGCACATCATAAAATTCGAACAGTTCGAAAAGCTCTAGTTCCCCCATAGGGGTTCTTTTTGGTAACTCAAACATTTTCCAACTCACTTTCATTAGCTGTTTCAAACATTTCTTCTGGATTCTCAAGTGAAGCAGGTATCCACCAAGTGCAGTGCCTTTCCGATGATGAGGAAGGAGTATTTGCAAGCATGCCACATTCCATTGAGATTACAGCTTTCGAAACTTTCTTCTTCCTCAACGCAGGTATTGCATCTCTCATTTCTTTAACGCCTAGAGCACATTTCACGACCGATAATCCCCTAGCTTGGCAAGCTTGCTTACCCCAATCTTTGTCAGGATCTAACTCATAGTATGATCTAAAGTCTCTAGGAACTGGATTATTACGGTTTATGAATCGAAATAGTACACCTTGATGATGAAATGCCTTTTTAGGAGGGCATTGCTCGGGATAGTGCTCTGGCCAACTGCTCATATTTACCTAGCTATTTGTTTTTATAAGTAATAGGTTGCGCATTGTACAATACCAACTGACGCCTGTTAAGTCGCAAATGTTCAATGACAGCTAACGCCCTGTTAAGGGGTGAGCAACGCAATACAAAAGCCGCCGCATACCACCTTAATCACTTAAATCAACGCATAGTGAAAATGCCATGTGTTGCGAATCCCTCTTGAACAGTTTGTTAGGGCTTGGAGCCTATGCATTCCGGAACATCACCTATATGGCTAACCAACAATTCTCTTTTGGGCTCATGAAATTTGCTGTTCATTTTATGCCCGTAAGTGGAGATTAAAAAATTTTCCAGTTCATCAATATTGAGAAGTGCTTCTTCATCAAGTTGACCAATATACAGCTTAGCTCCATGTTGAAGGCAACCTTCTATCCAGTGTCTATACCCTGAGTTATAACGACCACTGGCATGTAAATCACCGCTTTTTCTTTTATGACCACCAAAGAAGCTATTGTGTGCTTTACCCCAATAAAATGGCTCACCCGCCCATTCATGTAGGTAGATCACTCTAGAATAATCTTTAGCCTCATTGTAACTATTACAGCGAATCCATTTAATTCTCATGCTATTCCTTTGTGCAAGAGCCCTAACGCCCTGTTAAGGGGTGAGCAACGCAATACCAAGTCCGCCGCATAACACCTTAAACACTAAAACCAACGCATAGTGAAAAAGCCACGCGTTGCGAATCCCTCTTGAACAGTTTGTTAGTAGGTGACTTTCGTATAATCATCCAAACTAAAATATTCAAACTTTAGAACCACCCCACTATCAAAAGTAAGGGATAAAATAATGATATCACTATCCAAAAACTGTTCAATACGCGTCAAGGTATGGCTACAAATACCTTTAATTTCGCTGAAATTAACTAATGAGCTGTAAGACGAAAAATCACTATTTATTGACTCTATTGGCTCAACGCAGACGCGCCAAAAGATAGTGATACCATCGAAGTACAACTGAAACCACTGGGAGTCAAAACGAAAATACGCGACATTCGCTTGATCATGGATAGTTTGCGAACACTGGATTTGCTCAAGAAAAAACTGCTCACAAACTTTACCCACTTGGGGAACATTACCATTTATATAGAGCTCCACCTGAGCCTCCTGTCACCTACTAACGCCCTGTTAAGGGGTGAGCAACGCAATACCGAAGCTGCTGCAAACCGCCTTAAACACTAAAACCAACGCATAGTAAAAATGCCACGCGTTGCGAATCCCTCTTGAACAGTTTGTTATGTGCGTGGTTGAAACCTACTCTACACTTGGCTCCGGTAAAACTGGTGGTGTACTGTCCATGTAAGTTAAAAAGTTTTCCCATAACTCGTGCGTTCTTTGTTTAGTTAGCTTAGTTTTGCACGATATCGCCATAACTCCACGAATAGTTCCATCACGCCATTGCGTATAAACCGAATCACAGTGAGAGGACATATATGCTTGCCAATCCTGTTGCGCAAGCTTAATTGCTGCGATCAGTTCTGGGTCATGAGAGTTATGCTCAAAGCTAGTACTTAGATATTTGTCTAATTTAACTTGTGCTGACTCTAGTTCAATAGCGGCACATTGATTTATCTCGATTGTGGTCATCGCGTTATTACAGTCAATGGACTCTTCTTCAGCAAGAGCACCAAATGAAAGACTAGCTAATATGATGATTAGACACTTATTCATCGTTTTCTCCGTAAGCACATAACGCCCAATTAAGTAGTGAGCAACGCACTACAAAAGCCACCGCATTGCGCCTTAAACATAAAACTCACTGCAAACCAAAACTGCCACGCGTTGCGAATCTGCT
Organism: Vibrio sp. 970; assembly: GCF_033339075.1. Taxonomy (NCBI): domain Bacteria; kingdom Pseudomonadati; phylum Pseudomonadota; class Gammaproteobacteria; order Vibrionales; family Vibrionaceae; genus Vibrio; species Vibrio sp. 970. The sequence continues at coordinate 8,010 of NZ_JAWOTW010000029.1, read as the reverse complement.
TGAATTGTTTGTTATGCGATTTTTCGACAACGCCAAATTGGCCAACGAAAACATTACCTTAAACACGAAAAACTACAAACGTGCAGATAACTTTTTGTGATTCAAGAACCAACGGACTCAACATTTCTTGAAAGGCTTTCCACGAGCGCGGAATACGGTTTTAAAGCGAAGATTTGGCTTTTGCTTGCGAGAAACTTAACGAGCCAAGGTTTCAGCGAATACGGACTTTCCATAAACTTGCCCTTTCCACACTTTGCGCCCGAAAAATTTTCCACGATCAAATACTATTTTCAATGAGGCAACTTCACGAATCTTGGCATGCATTACGGTTTCAGTGATTCAAGAATTTGAGTCGAAAATGCTGATTTGCCGACACCAAAAAACGAATAGCCAAAGACAACGAAAGTGAAAAAACCTAAAAATTTTGCCTTGTCGCATAACGCCCTGCTAAGGGGTGAGCAACGCAATACCTAAGCCGCCGCAAACCACCTTAATCACTAAATTCAACGCACAGTAAAAATGCCACGCGTTGCGAATCCCTCTTGAGCAGTTTGTTAGCTGTGTTTTACAACACGAGCTTTGCTCCCAACATACCAAGAGCTGCGATAGCTACCATCGTAAACCAAAGGTAAATCATAAAAGATATGTATAACGAGAATAAACCTCTCACAGCTTTATCTAAGTTTGCACCTTCATCGTGCTGTAAGAAGTACGCTAGTTCTGCTGTAGGTATTGATCCAGCAAAGCTCTTAAATTTGAACTTTACCATCATCAAGCCCATTGAGACTGGAAGACTAGATACTAATAAAATGATTCCCACCGAAATCCAGACATTCTCAGGGGATTCATTACCTAAAACTACTGCTGCCCCGATCAACACTAAAAGCATTCCCAGAAAGCCCTTAAAAGATGACAACAATGAGTCTCTTGTTTTTATATACAGCCAGAATAGCGGCTTATCGAATTTTCTCATTTTTTCCTCAAACAGCTAACGCCGCATTAAGGTGTGAGCAACGCTACCACAACACCTGACCATACCACCGTAAACACAAAACCCAACCTTTACACCAAAAGTGCCAAGCGTTGAGAATCACTCTTAAATGCTTTGTTATATGAATTTTTACGAAGTGCAGCTCTTACAAACATAATAACTACCGATAACTCGATTCGTTAAACTGCCACAGTTAGAGCATGGTTCTTCCGCATCAGTTTCATGGATAAAGCTAGGCGCTACTTCAGAGTCTGAATTTTCAACATCTGAGACATTCGGTTTGTTAAGTTCTCGGTTATGAGCTTCGACGAACGTTCTAAATTCATGGTGATCTATATCGTAAAAGACTTCAAAATCAGATCTATCTTTAACTGAAATTTCAGGAGATATACCAGACTCTCGCATCCTAGTAGACCACCAATTTACATTTTCTCGATGAGGGTTATTAAGTAGCTGATAAATGTAAATGACCTTAACATATCTAGCTAAATTTTCTTCGCTATGCCCAGAGTTTGCGACCATTTGACAGAACATTCTCTGCCTGCTTAGGCCAGGAATACTTGCTGAGGCATCCTGACGCATTTTTGCAATACAGCCTGTAATTATTGTTGGCTTTATATTTATTCTGTGCCCAATGAGCTTAGACGTTTTCCTAATATCGTTTGATAGAACTTTGTATGCGACAACTATCAAGACGACAATCACAATAAACCAGAACATAATCGACTCCAAACTATAAGGCATAGCATTCTATCACAGATAACTAAGGTTTAGGTTTTCATATAACGCCGCATTAAGGTGTGAGCAACGTCGCTACCTAACCTAAACCTTTACACCGTAAACACAAAACCCAACCTTGAACTGAAAATGCCAAGCGTTGGGAATCACTCTTAAATGCTTTGTTATGCATTTAGTCGTTCTTCGGGTGAAAAACTATCGTTCACAAACTTTAAGAATTCACAGCTTATAATTTTCGCTTGTTCCCAACCTAAATCACTAGAATCAACGACATAAAAGCCAGATATAACACCACCTGCAATTCTGGCCACGCAAATATTTCCATTACCATCTAAGCAAATTGGCATTGCGCCAGACATATCGTGCTTTACCTCATAAATATCTTCGCCGTATATCTCCGACAAAGAAAAGAACTGTAACTCTTTGAACCCAAAACAGACTATAGGGCCATCGCTAACACTCCACCAATTCAACATACTTTCAGGAAGAGTTATTTGAAATATAGTTTCTAACTTGTGTATTTCTTCCTGATTTGCGCCTACAGGTCTATCTATAAATTCCATGAAGCCCTCTGATGCATAACGCCCTGTTAAGGGGTGAGCAACGCAATACAAAAGCCGCCGCATACCACCTTAAACACTAAAACCAACGCATAGTGAAAATGCCACGCGTTGCGAATCCCTCTTGAACAGTTTGTTAGCTGAATTGCCAAAGCGATCCTATTTATTGTTTCCACCTTGCTTACCAAAAGCAGGCTTCAAGTCATATGACATCGCATCCTCAATGAGTTGAAGGACTTTAATTGGAGCGTCATATTCAAGAATACGAACCTCATACTTACCATCAAACCATTGATACATGTGCAAGGAGTAAGTTTTGTTGGGGCAATTAACCAAGTGTTGCCTTAACCGTTTTCGTAAGCCAGTAGTTGAAGATCCAACATATAGAACATGTGATGGGCTATTTACTTTGCTACATGCTTTAAGCTTTTTCCGTTTAAAGTCTACGAATGATTCAAACGTGCTTTCTGCACATCCACCAACTTCTTTGATGATATGGATCCCTTTATCAATATCCGGAACCTCATCAAAGCTAGCAACCGTAAAGTCAGATTTTGGCTTCACTGTTTTAGCGGTTTCGCAATCTCTAATCAGTCTATCCAAGTATTCCATTGCTATTGTTTTCATCCTATTCAGCTAACGCCGCGTTAAGTGGTGAACAACGCCAACCACCAAACCTAAACCATTGTACCTTAAACACTTAAGCTAACTGGAACTGAAATCGCCAAGCGTTGTGAATCCGTCTTAAACGCCTTGTTAGGCGAAGTTTCCCACCAGTGTTTAAGTTATTTTGAAAGCAGATTACCCGAAACAAAATAAGCAACCAAACACCCACTGACTTTTTGTGATTCAAGAACCACAAATGTCACTATGTTTCAGCCGAAATTTCGACAACCACGAAATACAGACTTTCAGTGTTCAAGTTGCTTTTGAGGAGCAGAAACGTAAAGCTGCAAACGTAAAGCGAGAACGAAAACCTCGATTAACTTGCCCTCTCCACACTTTGAGCCAGTGAAATTCACAACCAACCGACTGTGAAAACCAATGAGGCAACCCACGAACTTTGGCATGTTTTACGGCAGAAGATATTAAAGAATTTGAGCCGACAATGTTGAGTTGCCGACTTAGAAAAACGAATGCTCAAAGAAAACTAAGAAGATGAGAACAAAGAACTTTTCTGCCCTTTGCCTAACGCCGCATTAAGGTGTGAGCGACGCTTGGCTACACTTGAGCGAAGCGAAAACGCCAAGCGTTGCGAATCACTCTTAAATGCTTTGTTATGTTTATGCTTCGTACAGACACCAAAGGTAGTTCCACCAATATAGAATCAAATCTACTTTATCAACTAGCGTAAGCAAAGTGGCTATAGCAAGTACCAATGTCAACCACGCAACAGTTCTTTGGGTAACTGTTTGAGATTTTTGTAGCTTCAATAGTTGTACATCTTTCTTGTAGGCTTCTTTCGTTTCTGTATAAAAGTTTATACCTAAACCAGTGACCTTAATTCTCTCATTCGGGCGGTCTTTATTTATCGATGCAAGCTCACCAGACTCAATCGCTGAGTCTATAACAAGCTTCACCGAGTTGGAAATAACCGTTCTTGGAATTACACCTTTATACTCTTTCTTAGGATAAAGCAGGTCAATTAAGTCTGATTGATTAAACACACCACTTTTTACAAAATCTTTGCTCTCAAAAATAGCCTGAAATATTTCATATTTTGACTTAACTACATCGAGTGGTCTTAAACGGTGGAAAATCCTATTCTTTAGCCAGCTTATCTTTTCCCACGCTATTGCTAAGTAGAAAAGGGCTACTTTCCTATATAGATAGTATTTTAATAATGTAAATGTTGAGTATGTATTGGCAGAGTCTGACCACCTATTTTGCTCGACATGAATATAAACCTTCATATGAGCTAAATGATCATACGACAAATAGCACTTCCGCTCGTTCATGGATCCGGAATCGATACCCGATAAAACTCTAAGTCTTTTGCTAAATACCTTTCTAGGTTTAAATCTGAGCTTAACTCTAGAGTACATTACTAGATCTTTACTAACTCTCTTTCCTTCCTTGATATGTGTGTTTTCCGCTATAAATAGTTCAATGTCATAGCGAGGTAAGAAAACAAATTGACTGTGCTCTTTGCTAAGGTGCCTAACAAAGTACGATATCAGATAGAACCGCACCAGCGCTCTTAAATTATAGTAAATTTGAAAGACCAACTAATTCATATCCTCTTATAAACATAACGCCCTGTTAAGGGGTGAGCAACGCAATACCGATGCTGCCGCATACCACCTTAATCACTTAAGCCAACGCATAGTGAAAATGCCACGCGTTGCGAATCCCTCTTGAACAGTTTGTTAACTGAGCGCCTTTCAGTTTTCGCCGTTCTTTCAGCCACTTTCGCCAAAGCTCATTTTGCTAATTAATGATTAGCAAAGCTAACCCAAATATGTATTTAACCAAAAAATTACCGTTTATCTTTAGTTTGAAATGCGTCTCACAACACCATACTTCGGCGATGTAAGTATGCCGGACTAATCGCGAATGCCTTATATTATTAGAAGGCTTTGTGCCGCCTTTCACATCAGTAAACTTAAGTATCAAACTGAAATTAGTCACATTAGCTTAGCTAAGGAAACCGACCGAACACGCTAAATCTCTGAACCTAGAAACTGTATCATTGCGCTTTCATATTTTCTGCGCCAGTTAACGCCCAATTAAGTAGTGAGCAACGCAATACAAAAGCTACCGCATTACGCCTTAAACACAAAACTCACCGCAAACCAAAACTGCCACGCGTTGCGAATCTGCTTAAATTGTTTGTTATGCGATTTTTCGGCAGTGCTAAATTGGCTAGCGAAAACATTACCTTAAACACGAAAAACTACAAACGCACAGGTAACTTTTTGTGATTCAAGAACCAACGGATTCAACATTTCGTAAAAAGGTCGCCACAAGTACGGAACGCTGCCTTAAAGCGAAGATTTGGTTTTTGCTTGCCAGAAACTTAGCGAGCCAAGATTTCAGCAAATACCGGCTTTCCGTAAAACTGCCCTTTCCACACTTTGCGCCCGACAAACTTTCCACGCCCAAATGCGATTTTAAATGAGGCAATTTCACAAACTTTGGCATGTTTTACGGTTTGAGTGATTCAAGAATTTGGACCAAAAATGTGGATTTGCCGAAACCAAAAAGTCAATTGCCAAAGAGATTAAATTTAAAGAAACCTAAAAATTTTGCCTTGTCGCATAACGCCGTGTTAAGGGGTGAGACAACGCTACCGCCAAAGCGGATATGACCGCCTTAATCACTTAAACCGATTTGAAGTGAAAGTGCCACGCGTTGACGAATCCCTCTTAAACACTTTGTTATGTTTTACCACAACTGACTCGCATACTTGGCAAAGAACTGAATTGCATAAGAAATTGTTTAACTTGCGTCACACGACGTTGTGGAATTAACCGACAAAAGCGATAAACACAAAGCGTGTAATTCTCGGGAATTTGATTGAGGCAACTTTGATGGTTTTCAGCGAGCGATTGCATCCCTTTCAAAACAGCGAAAGACAAAACCAAAATTGCCGAAAGCCCCGCTGCAGATTCGCTAATTGGGGAAGAGAACCAAAGCGACTTTAAGCCAGCCCAATTTTCAACACGCAGACGCGATTTCAAATTGAAGCAACTCACGAACTTTGAAGCGTGATTATTTTGAGGGATTCATGAACTTGGGTAGCCAATATTGAATTGCTGAAGCAACTCGAACGAATGGCCAAAGAGGTCAAAGAAATAAGTGCCAAGAAACCTTTTATTTCTTCTAAATCAAAGTGAAACATAACGCCTTGCTAAGGTGTGAGCAACTCAATACCTTAGCCTCCGCATAATACCTTAAACACATAAACCGACGCATAGTAAAAATGCCACGCGTTGCGAATCACTCTTAAGCAACTTGTTATACCGCTTGGTTGAGGCTAAAATGACCAACATAAAGACCACTTAAGAGACCGATTATATGACCACTAGAATTTTAGCCGATGTTGCTGCAAGCATTACTGAGTTGAAAGCTAATCCTATGAAAGTTGCAACTAGTGCTTACGGCGAACCTGTTGCTGTATTAAACCGAAATGAGCCCGCATTTTATTGCGTACCTGCCGAAGCGTACGAAATGATGATGGACAGACTCGAAGATCTTGAACTACTAGCTATCGCTAAAGAGCGTGAATCTGAAGAGAGCATTTCGGTAAATATTGATGACCTATAAACTCGACTTTAAAAAGAGTGCACTTAAAGAGTGGAAAAAGCTTGGCTCTACTCTGCAACAACAATTTAAGAAAAAGCTAATCGAGCGCTTAGATAACCCACATATTCCGGCTTCAAAGCTTTCTGGAGCTGACAACATGTATAAAATTAAGTTGCGTCAATCGGGCTACCGTCTCGTCTACAAAGTTGAAGACGATGTCATCATTGTAACCGTCTTAGCAGTCGGAAAACGCGAACGTAGCGATGTTTACCGTAAAGCCATGAAAAGGTTAGATGATTGATTGCGGTATAACGCCTTGTTAAGGTGTGAGGCACGCAATACCTAAGCCTCCGCATACCACCTTAACCACTAAAACTGACGCATAGCAAAAATGCCAAGCGTGCCGAATCACTCTTGAACAATTTGTTAGGCGAGAAATTATCAAGAATTATGTGGAAGGGAGAACTAGTTCTCCCTTGAGATACTAATAATCAAGAAGCATGTCATCTCCAATGCCTGCGTCAGGTTCTGAAGACGGATTAGTAGGTAGTTTAGGTTGATTAGCTGCAATATTATTATGAGCGTTATTAATTACTTCCATATCTCCGTTTGGAAGACATGGATGAGTTTGATTCAAATCTCCAAACTTAGTGAGACTAAGCACGTCCATCTCACTCAGAGTGCACTCCCTTTTTTGACGTTTACATGCGACTTGGATTGTTTCGAGTATATACGCAGGCGAGTGCCCCCTTTCATGTAATGTCATCACGTTGCTCATACTTTTTAAAGTATTGAGTTCCTTTTGGGAAACTGTCATTGCTCTCTCCTCTTGTGGTGTACTCAAAGCTCAAAACTTTGAGCCTCAATTTAGAATAGGAGACTGACGCCATTAGCACAAAATATTGATGCTTTGCACTAAACTTTATCGCCTAACGCCCTGTTAAGGGGTGAGCAACGCAATATCGAAGCCGCCGCATACCACCTTAATCACTTAAACCTACGCATAGTGAAAATGCCACGCGTTGCGAATCCCTCTTGAACAGTTTGTTAACTGAGCGCCTTTCAGTTTTCGCCGATCTTACAGCCACTTTAGCCAAGGTTGGTTTTCCTAATTAATGATTAGTAAAGCTAACTCAAATATGTATTTAACTAAAAGATTACCGTTTACCTTTAGTTTGAAATGCGTCTAACAGCACCATACTTCGGCGATGTAACTGCGCCGAACTAATCGTGAATGCCTTATATTATTAGAAGGCTTTGTGCCGCCTTTCTCATGAGTAAACTTAAGTACCAAATTGAAATTAGTCGCATTAGCTAAATTAAGGGAACCGACCAACACGCTAAACCTCTGAAGCTAGTAACGGTATCAATGTGCTTTCATATTTTCTGCGCCAGTTAACGCCTTGTTAAGGTGTGAGGCACGCAATACCGTAGCCTCCGCATACCACCTTAAACCCTAAACCTAACGCATGG
>NZ_JAWOTW010000028.1:0-20333 GCF_033339075.1 Vibrio sp. 970 | reverse complement strand
GTCTACGTTTCGCGATCCGTGAAGGTGGCCGTACAGTAGGTGCTGGTGTTGTTGCTAAGATCTTCGACTAATTCATAGCGAATTAGCGATGCTTTCGGAAAATCTTGAATTAGATTTGACGAACCAGTAGCAAAAAGGGCATCATTTGATGCCCTTTTTCTGCACTCAACATTATTTTTGCTGTTTTCTTGTTCAGAAGTGGGTTGGGCGCAGAGCAAGATTAAGCAAAGAGGCTTAATCTTAAGAAGAGTACGCTGATTTTTTCAGCGATATGGAGTTTGCCCTGCAACAGCGGGGTTGTTGTCGTCTATATTAAGACTTGTAACAGGTTGGTTTTATGAAAGCAAATAATGCTGAAACTCCTGATAGCTCAAACGCAGCAGATACGTTTAAGTGGGTAGCCGCTTTCGTATTGGCAGCTGCCGCTGTTGTGGGTAATTACCTGTATGGTGAAATGTCTGTAGTGGTTCGTGCTGCAGGCGTTGTTGTTCTTATTGCAGCTGCCTTAGGCGTTGCAGCAACAACGACTAAAGGTAAAGCAGCGATCAGTTTTGCAAAAGAATCTCGTATGGAAGTACGTAAAGTTGTTTGGCCTACTCGCCAAGAAACCATGCAAACAACACTGATCGTTTTAGCTGTAAGTATTGTAATGGCTCTAGTGCTATGGGGTATTGACGGAATTATGGTTCGTCTAGTAGCTCTAGCAACTGGGGTATAGAGGGTTTTTATTCATGAGTGAAGCTCCAAAAAAACGCTGGTATGTGGTTCAAGCCTTCTCTGGATTTGAAGGTCGTGTAGCTCAATCTCTGCGCGAGCATATCAAAATGCACGGCATGGAAGAGCTATTCGGTGAAGTACTGGTTCCTACTGAAGAAGTAGTGGAAATGCGCGCGGGTCAGCGTCGCAAATCTGAGCGTAAGTTCTTCCCAGGTTACGTCCTTGTTCAGATGATTATGAACGATGAATCATGGCACCTAGTACGCAGTGTGCCGCGTGTCATGGGCTTCATTGGTGGTACCTCAGACCGTCCGGCACCTATCACGGATAAAGAGGCTGACGCGATTCTTAATCGTCTTGAGAAAGCGAGTGAAGCGCCTCGTCCGCGTACAATGTACGAGGCGGGTGAAGTGGTACGTGTTAACGAAGGTCCATTTGCTGACTTCAACGGTACTGTTGAAGAAGTGGATTACGAGAAGAGCCGCCTGAAAGTGTCTGTATCGATCTTTGGTCGTGCGACACCAGTTGAGCTTGAATTTGGTCAGGTTGAAAAGCTGGACTAAGACTCTTCGTTAAAGAGTATAAAAAATCACCTTTTTAGGGTTGTATAAGGCGCGGATTATGACTATAATTTCGCGCCTTTTTACTTCAAGTGAAGTAAAAAGTTTCTTACACAAACGGGGAGCTGATCCGCGATTAGCGTTTGTACCCAAACTTAGGAATTATCATGGCTAAGAAAGTTGAAGCTTACATCAAGCTACAAGTTGCTGCTGGTATGGCTAACCCTAGTCCACCAGTAGGTCCTGCACTAGGTCAACACGGTGTGAACATCATGGAATTCTGTAAAGCGTTCAACGCAAAAACAGAATCTATTGAGAAAGGTCTACCAACTCCAGTAGTTATCACAGTATACAGCGACCGTTCTTTCACGTTCGTAACTAAGACTCCACCTGCTGCTGTTCTTCTTAAGAAAGCTGCTGGCGTTAAGTCTGGTTCAGGTCGTCCAAACACTGAAAAAGTTGGTACTGTAACTGACGCTCAAATCCAAGAAATCGCAGAAACTAAAGCTGCTGATATGACTGGTGCTGACATCGAAGCGATGAAGCGTTCTATCGCTGGTACTGCTCGTTCAATGGGCCTAGTGGTAGAGGGTTAATAAGATGGCAAAACTAACTAAGCGCATGCGCGTAATCCGCGAAAAAGTTGACGTAACTAAAGAATACGAAATCAACGAAGCTGTTGCTCTTCTTCAAGAACTAGCGACTGCTAAATTCGTTGAGTCTGTAGACGTTGCTGTTAACCTAGGCATTGATGCTCGTAAATCTGACCAGAACGTACGTGGTGCAACTGTACTACCTCACGGTACTGGCCGCGAAATCCGCGTTGCAGTGTTCACTCAAGGTGCTAACGCTGAAGCAGCTAAAGAAGCTGGCGCAGACATCGTAGGTATGGAAGATCTTGCTGAGCAAGTTAAGAAAGGCGAAATGAACTTTGACGTAGTTGTTGCTTCTCCAGATGCAATGCGCGTTGTAGGTCAACTAGGTACTATCCTAGGTCCTCGCGGTCTTATGCCAAACCCTAAAGTTGGTACTGTAACTCCTAACGTTGCTGAAGCAGTTAAAAACGCTAAAGCTGGTCAGGTTCGTTACCGTAACGACAAAAACGGCATCATCCACACTACTATCGGTAAAGCAAACTTCTCTGCTGAGCAGATCAAAGAGAACCTAGAAGCACTTCTAGTTGCTCTGAAGAAAGCTAAGCCATCTTCAGCGAAAGGTACTTTCCTGAAGAAAGTAAGCATCTCTACTACTATGGGTGCTGGTGTTGCTGTTGATCAGGCTAGCCTGAACACTCAAGCATAATTTATTTGCTTAGGCGCAAAATTAGTGTATAATTTTGCGCCTAATATTTGTGGTTGGGGCTGAACTTTGGTTCTTTGAACTGTCTCCTAGTTCGAAATGAATTAAGACCCAGTCTCCGTCCAAGACCGTAGGTGTTTGTGTAAAAGCAAACTTAATTATCCTACGTAGATGGTGCCCGAACTGACAGAAAGCTCTATGTAATATAGTTAACTTTCTTCTGGGGAAGCACCTCAATAGCTCTCACTGTCGTGATGATAGTGAGTGGTGTAACGACAACCAGGAGTAAATCCAAGATGGCTTTAAACCTTCAAGACAAAAAAGCAATTGTTGCTGAAGTCAACGAAGCTGCCAGTGGTGCACTTTCTGCAGTTGTAGCTGATTCTCGTGGCGTTCAAGTTGGCGCGATGACTTCTCTACGTAAACAAGCTCGTGAAGCTGGCGTTTACATGAGAGTTGTTCGTAACACTCTTGCTCGTCGTGCGGTTGAAGGTACTGAGTACGAGTGTCTAACTGACACTTTCACTGGTCCTACTCTAATCGCATTCTCTAATGAGCACCCAGGTGCTGCAGCGCGTCTTTTCAAAGACTTCGCTAAAGAGAACAAAGATTTCGAGATCAAAGCTGCTGCATTTGAAGGCGCTTTAACTGACGCTGAAGTACTAGCAACACTACCAACTTACGACGAAGCAATCGCACGCCTAATGATGTGCATGAAAGAAGCTTCGGCTGGCAAGCTGGCGCGTACTATCGCAGCTATCCGCGATCAAAAACAAGAAGCAGCGGCATAAGCCTTGCTTTTTACTGGTTGCTTAATAAACTTATTGTTGACTTAAAAGAGAATTGTTATGTCTATTACTAACGAGCAAATCCTAGACGCAGTTGCAGAAATGTCTGTAATGCAAGTTGTTGAACTAATCGAAGCAATGGAAGAGAAATTCGGTGTTTCTGCTGCTGCTGCTGTTGTAGCTGGCGGCGCTGCTGCAGGCGAAGCTGCTGCTGAGCAAACTGAATTCGACGTAATCCTAGAAGCTGCTGGCGGTAACAAAGTTGCTGTAATCAAAGCAGTACGTGGCGCAACTGGCCTAGGTCTTAAAGAAGCTAAAGCTCTAGTAGACGGCGCTCCAGCACCTCTTAAAGAAGGTGTTGAGAAAGCAGAAGCTGAAGCTCTTAAAGCTCAGCTAGAAGAAGCTGGTGCAACTGTTGCTGTTAAGTAATTATTGCATAGTTTCTTAGCCTAACGGCTAATTGGCTGGTGGTTTTTTAACCACCGGCCTTTTTGCGCTGTAGGGTATAGGCGAATTTTCCCGCTGTTTAAGCGCCTGATATCCATGCAAAAAACATTTCATTCTTACGAAATGAAATGTCACTACAGTAAACAGCTATATTAGTCACTGTCCCTTACCCCCCTTAAGTAACTAGGAGCGGGCGGACAGTTTGGGTCACTTATCAGCGAGCTGAGGAACCCCATGGTTTACTCTTATACCGAGAAAAAGCGCATCCGTAAGGACTTTGGTACTCGTCCACAAGTTTTGGACATTCCATACCTGCTATCGATCCAGCTCGATTCGTTCGACAAATTTATCGAACAGGATCCTGAAGGTCAATACGGTCTTGAAGCCGCTTTCCGTTCTGTATTCCCGATTCAGAGCTACAACGGCAATTCTGAGCTGCAATACGTTAGCTACCGTCTTGGTGAGCCAGTTTTTGACGTTAAAGAATGTCAAATCCGCGGTGTAACTTACTCAAAGCCACTACGTGTAAAACTACGCCTAGTTATCTTTGATAAAGACGCGCCAGCAGGTACTGTAAAAGACATTAAAGAACAAGAAGTCTACATGGGTGAAATTCCACTCATGACAGACAATGGTACCTTCGTAATCAACGGTACCGAGAGGGTTATCGTATCCCAGCTGCACCGAAGCCCAGGCGTGTTCTTCGACAGCGATAAGGGTAAGACCCACTCTTCAGGTAAAGTTTTATACAACGCACGTGTTATTCCTTACCGTGGTTCATGGCTTGATTTCGAGTTTGATCCTAAGGATAACTTATACGTTCGTATCGACCGCCGTCGTAAGCTACCAGCATCGATCATCCTTCGAGCACTAGGTAAGTCGACAGAAGAAATCCTAGATATCTTCTTCGAGAAAGTGAACTTCGAAGTGAAAGACCAAACTCTATTGATGGAGTTGGTTCCGGATCGTCTACGTGGTGAAACTGCGTCATTCGACATCGAAGCAAATGGTAAAGTTTACGTTGAGCAAGGTCGTCGCGTAACAGCTCGTCATATCCGCCAACTAGAAAAAGATGGTGTTGATCACATCGAAGTACCAGTTGAGTACATCGTAGGTAAAGTTGCATCAAAAGATTATATCAATGAAGCAACAGGCGAGATCATTGTTAACGCTAACCAGGAAATCAGCCTGGAAGCACTAGCGAACCTATCTCAGGCTGGCCACAAAGCGCTAGAAGTTCTATTCACGAACGATCTAGACCATGGTCCATTCATGTCAGAAACACTACGTATCGACAGCACGGTTGATCGTATTTCTGCATTGGTAGAAATCTACCGCATGATGCGCCCTGGTGAGCCGCCAACAAAAGAAGCTGCAGAAGCTCTATTCGAAAGCCTATTCTTCTCTGAAGAGCGTTACGATCTATCGACTGTTGGTCGTATGAAGTTCAACAGCTCTATCGGCCGTGAAGATGCTCAAGAGCAAGGCACACTTGATGAAACTGATATCATCGAAGTGATGAAGAAGCTGATCGCGATCCGTAACGGTAAGGGCGAAGTGGACGATATCGACCACCTAGGCAACCGTCGTATCCGTTCTGTAGGCGAAATGGCTGAGAACCAGTTCCGTGTAGGTCTAGTACGTGTTGAGCGTGCAGTTAAAGAGCGTCTAAGCCTAGGCGATCTTGACGCAATCATGCCTCAAGACTTGATCAACGCGAAGCCAATTTCTGCGGCAGTTAAAGAATTCTTTGGCTCTTCACAGCTTTCACAGTTCATGGACCAAAACAACCCGCTATCAGAAGTAACGCACAAGCGTCGTATTTCTGCATTGGGTCCTGGCGGTCTAACTCGTGAACGTGCTGGCTTCGAAGTACGTGACGTACACGTAACTCACTACGGTCGTCTATGTCCTATCGAAACGCCTGAAGGTCCAAACATCGGTCTGATCAACTCTCTATCTGCGTTTGCGCGTTGTAACGAGTACGGTTTCCTAGAGACACCATACCGTCGCGTTGTAGATGGCGTAGTAACAGACGAAGTAGATTACCTATCTGCAATCGAAGAAGGCCAATTCGTTATCGCACAGGCGAACGCTAAGCTAAACGAAGATGGTACTTTTGCAGATGAGTTGATCACAGCTCGTCAGAAAGGTGAATCTGGTCTACACCCTCGTGAGCACGCTCAGTACATGGACGTTGCGACAAACCAGGTTGTATCTATCGCTGCATCGCTTATCCCGTTCCTAGAACACGATGATGCGAACCGTGCATTGATGGGTGCGAACATGCAACGTCAGGCAGTTCCAACACTGAAAGCTGACAAACCGCTTGTTGGTACTGGTATTGAACGTAACGTAGCCGTTGACTCAGGTGTAACTGCAGTTGCTAAACGTGGTGGTGTAATCCAGTCAGTAGATGCTTCTCGTATCGTTGTTAAAGTTAACGAAGAAGAGCTAGTACCAGGTGAAGCTGGTATCGACATCTACAACCTGACTAAATACACACGTTCTAACCAGAACACATGTATTAACCAGCGCCCATGTGTGATGCCAGGTGAGCCTGTATCACGCGGTGACGTTCTTGCTGATGGTCCTTCAACAGACCTTGGTGAACTAGCGCTTGGTCAAAACATGCGTATCGCGTTCATGCCTTGGAACGGTTACAACTTCGAAGACTCGATCTTAGTATCTGAGCGCGTAGTTCAAGAAGACCGTTTCACGACTATCCACATCCAAGAACTGACTTGTGTGGCGCGTGATACTAAGCTTGGTTCTGAAGAGATCACAGCGGATATTCCAAACGTAGGTGAGTCTGCTCTGTCTAAACTAGACGAGTCAGGTATCGTTTACATCGGTGCTGAAGTTAAGGGTGGCGACATCCTAGTTGGTAAAGTTACACCTAAAGGTGAAACTCAGCTAACGCCTGAAGAGAAGCTACTACGTGCAATCTTCGGTGAAAAAGCATCTGACGTTAAAGATACTTCACTACGTGTACCTAACTCTGTATCAGGTACGATCATCGACGTTCAAGTCTTTACTCGCGATGGCGTAGAGAAAGACAAGCGTGCGCTTGAAATCGAACAGATGCAGCTTAAAGAAGCGAAGAAAGACCTAACTGAAGAATTCCAGATTCTTGAGGGCGGCCTTCTAAACCGTGTTAAAGCTGTATTGATTGAAGGCGGTTACTCTGAAGCGAAACTAGACACAACTGATCGTAAGAAGTGGCTAGAACTAACGCTAGAAGATGACGCACTACAAACTCAGCTTGAGCAACTTGCTGAGCAGTGGGATGAGCTAAAAGCCGACTTCGATAAGAAGTTCGAAACTAAGCGTCGTAAGATCACTCAAGGTGATGATTTAGCACCTGGTGTACTGAAGATCGTTAAGGTTTACCTAGCGGTTAAACGTCGCATTCAGCCTGGTGATAAGATGGCGGGTCGTCACGGTAACAAGGGTGTAATCTCTAAGATCAACCCTGTTGAAGACATGCCATACGATGAGAAAGGTCAGCCTGTAGACATCGTACTTAACCCACTGGGTGTACCTTCGCGTATGAACATCGGTCAGATCCTAGAAGTACACTTAGGTCTGGCAGCGAAAGGTATCGGTGACAAGATCAACCAGATGGTTAAAGAGCAGCAAGAACTAGCGAAATTCCGCGAGTTCCTACAAAAAGTTTACGATCTAGGCGACACTCGCCAGAAAGTAGACATTGCTTCTCTATCTGATGATGAAGTACGTACTCTGATCAAGAACTTGCGTGGCGGTCTACCAATCGCGACTCCTGTATTTGATGGCGCTCCAGAAGAGTCAATCAAAGCACTTCTTGAGCTAGCAGATCTACCAACATCAGGTCAGTTAACACTGTTTGATGGTCGCACAGGTGATGCGTTTGAGCGTCCTGTAACTGTTGGTTACATGTACATGCTGAAACTGAACCACCTTGTTGATGACAAGATGCACGCTCGTTCAACTGGTTCGTACAGCCTAGTAACTCAGCAGCCACTAGGTGGTAAAGCTCAGTTCGGTGGTCAGCGTTTCGGTGAGATGGAAGTATGGGCACTAGAAGCATACGGTGCTGCTTACACGCTACAAGAAATGCTAACGGTTAAGTCGGATGACGTTAACGGCCGTACTAAGATGTACAAGAACATCGTAGACGGTAACCACAGCATGGAACCTGGCATGCCAGAATCGTTCAACGTACTGTTGAAAGAGATCCGCTCGCTAGGTATCAACATCGAGCTAGAAGATGAAGAGTAATCCTTTTCTCTCTTGATGAAAGTCGAGAGAATCAAAGCGATTATTTGGAAGAAGGTGCTCACTTTAGCAAGTGAGCTCCTTTTAACTCCTTACAGGAGCTGATTGTGAAAGACTTATTAAACTTTCTAAAAGCACAGCATAAGACCGAAGAATTTGATGCAATCAAAATCGGTCTATCTTCACCAGACATGATCCGTTCATGGTCTTTCGGTGAAGTTAAAAAACCTGAAACGATCAACTATCGTACGTTCAAACCTGAACGCGATGGTCTGTTCTGTGCGCGTATCTTTGGTCCAGTTAAAGACTACGAATGTCTTTGTGGTAAGTACAAGCGCCTGAAGCACCGTGGTGTTATCTGTGAGAAGTGTGGTGTAGAAGTTACACAAACTAAAGTTCGTCGTGACCGTATGGGCCACATTGAACTGGCTTCACCAGTAGCTCACATCTGGTTCCTAAAATCGCTACCGTCTCGTATCGGTCTACTAATGGATATCCCTCTACGTGATATCGAACGCGTTCTGTACTTCGAAATGTACGTAGTAACAGAGCCTGGTATGACTGATCTAGAAAAAGGTCAGATGCTTACTGAAGAAGAGTATCTAGATCGTCTAGAAGAGTGGGGCGACGAGTTCACTGCTAAGATGGGTGCGGAAGCTATCAAGGACCTACTAGGTTCTATGGATATGCACGCTGAAGCAGAACAAATGCGTGAAGAGTTAGAGACAACAAACTCTGAAACTAAGCGTAAGAAAGTAACTAAGCGTCTTAAGCTGGTAGAAGCGTTCATCGCATCGGGTAACAACCCTGAGTGGATGATCCTAACTGTACTTCCAGTACTTCCGCCAGATCTACGTCCTCTAGTACCTCTAGATGGCGGTCGCTTTGCGACTTCTGATCTTAACGATCTATACCGTCGTGTGATCAACCGTAACAACCGTTTGAAGCGTCTTCTAGAGCTAGCTGCTCCGGACATCATCGTACGTAACGAAAAACGTATGCTGCAAGAGTCTGTTGATGCGCTACTAGATAACGGTCGTCGTGGTCGTGCGATCACAGGTTCTAACAAGCGTCCTCTGAAATCTCTTGCTGATATGATCAAGGGTAAACAAGGTCGTTTCCGTCAGAACCTTCTAGGTAAACGTGTAGACTACTCTGGCCGTTCTGTAATCACAGTAGGTCCATACCTTCGTCTACACCAGTGTGGTCTTCCTAAGAAGATGGCACTTGAGCTATTCAAACCATTTATCTACAGCAAGCTAGAGACTCGTGGTCTTGCGACTACAATCAAAGCTGCTAAGAAAATGGTAGAGCGTGAAGAAGCGGTCGTTTGGGATATCCTAGACGAAGTAATCCGTGAACACCCAGTACTATTGAACCGTGCACCGACACTTCACCGTCTAGGTATCCAGGCGTTCGAACCAGTACTGATCGAAGGTAAAGCGATTCAGCTACACCCACTTGTTTGTGCAGCGTACAACGCGGACTTCGATGGTGACCAAATGGCGGTTCACGTACCTCTAACTCTAGAGGCACAGCTTGAAGCTCGTACTCTGATGATGTCGACAAACAACATTCTGTCGCCAGCGTCAGGTGATCCGATCATCGTACCTTCTCAGGACGTTGTATTGGGTCTGTACTACATGACTCGTGAAAAGATCAACGTGAAAGGTGAAGGCATGTACCTTTCTGGCCCAGAAGAGGCTGAGAAAGCATACCGCACTAAACAAGCTGAGCTTCACGCACGCGTTAAAGTACGTATTACAGAAACTGTTGTAGACGAAGATGGCAACAGCACTACAGAAACCAAGATGGTAGACACCACTGTTGGTCGTGCAATGCTATGGCAAATCGTGCCAGCTGGTCTACCGTACAGCATCGTTAACCAAAAGCTAGGTAAGAAGCAAATCTCTAACCTACTTAACGAGGCGTACCGTAAACTAGGTCTGAAAGACACAGTAATCTTCGCTGACCAAATCATGTACACAGGTTTCGCATACGCGGCACTTTCTGGTGTATCTGTTGGTATCGACGATATGGTTGTACCTGCAGCTAAGTACACTGAAATCGCAGAAGCGGAAGAAGAAGTACGTGAAATCCAGGAACAGTACCAATCAGGTCTTGTTACTGCGGGCGAACGCTACAACAAAGTTATCGATATCTGGGCATCGACCAACGACCGTGTTGCGAAAGCAATGATGGAAAACCTTTCATCTGAAACGGTAGTTAACCGTGACGGTGAAGAGGAACAGCAAGAGTCATTCAACAGCATCTATATGATGGCGGACTCGGGCGCTCGTGGTTCTGCAGCACAGATTCGTCAGCTTGCGGGTATGCGTGGTCTGATGGCGCGTCCAGATGGTTCAATCATCGAAACGCCGATCACAGCGAACTTTAAAGAAGGTCTAAACGTACTTCAGTACTTTATCTCAACGCACGGTGCTCGTAAGGGTCTTGCGGATACGGCACTGAAAACAGCGAACTCGGGTTACCTAACTCGTCGTCTAGTAGACGTTGCTCAAGACGTTGTTGTAACTGAACATGACTGTGGCACTCACGAAGGTGTCGACATGATGCCTCACATCGAGGGTGGTGATGTTAAAGTTGCACTTTCTGAGCTTGCTCTTGGTCGTGTTGTTGCTGAAGACGTACTAAAACCTGGCACTGAAGACGTTCTTATTCCACGTAACACCCTGATCGATGAGAAGTGGTGTCAAATCATGGAAGAGAACTCAGTAGACAGCATGAAAGTGCGCTCTGTAGTAACGTGTGATTCTGACTTCGGTTGTTGTGCACAATGTTACGGTCGTGACCTAGCACGTGGTCACCTAGTGAACCAAGGTGAAGCAGTGGGTGTTATTGCTGCTCAGTCTATCGGTGAGCCAGGTACACAGCTAACGATGCGTACGTTCCACATCGGTGGTGCGGCATCGACAGCAGCGGCAGAGAACAGTGTTCAAGTTAAGAACAACGGTTCTATCAAGCTACACAACGCTAAATCTGTATTGGCTGATGACGGTAAGATCGTTATCACTTCTCGTGCGACAGAGTTAACTATCGTTGATGAGTTTGGTCGTACTAAAGAGAAACACAAACTGCCTTACGGTACGCTACTAAGCAAAGGCGATGGTGATACAGTTCAAGCTGGCGAAACAGTTGCAAACTGGGAAGCGCACACACTACCTATCATTACTGAGGTAGCAGGTCGCATCCAGTTCGTAGATATGATCGACGGTGTAACAGTATCTCGTCAAACTGATGACCTAACTGGTCTATCTTCAAGCGAAGTAACTGACCCAGCAGCTCGCCCTTCAGCAGGTAAAGATATGCGTCCAGCTATCAAACTTGTTGACGAGCAAGGTAACGATGTAATGATCCCTGGTACTGATATGCCAGCTCACTACTTCCTACCTGGTAAAGCGATTGTGAACATCGAAGATGGCGCAGCAGTAGGTGTTGGTGCAACACTAGCACGTATTCCTCAGAAGTCTGGCGGTAACAAAGATATCACCGGTGGTCTTCCACGAGTTGCTGACCTATTTGAAGCACGTAAGCCGAAAGAGCCTGCAATCCTTGCTGAGCACACAGGTACTGTGAGCTTTGGTAAAGAGACGAAAGGTAAACGTCGCCTAGTGATCACACGTGAAAGCGGTGAAGCTTACGAAGAGATGATTCCTAAGCATCGTCAGTTGAACGTATTCGAAGGTGAAAAAGTTGAACGTGGTGATGTGATCGCAGATGGTCCAGAGTCTCCACATGACATCCTACGTCTACGTGGCGTACACGCGGTAACGCAGTACATTGCTAACGAAGTACAGGAAGTTTACCGTCTACAAGGCGTTAAGATTAACGATAAGCACATTGAAACTATCGTTCGTCAGATGCTACGTAAGTGTACTATTACTCACTCTGGTGACTCTGAGTTCCTACCTGGTGAACAGATTGAGTACTCACAAGTTAAGATTGCTAACCGTAACCTAGAAGCTGAAGGCAAAGAGCCTGCACGTTTCGAACGTGAACTACTAGGTATTACTAAAGCATCTCTAGCGACTGAGTCGTTCATCTCTGCGGCATCGTTCCAGGAGACAACTCGCGTACTAACAGAAGCTGCGGTTTCTGGTAAGCGTGATGACCTACGTGGTCTGAAAGAGAACGTAATTGTTGGTCGTCTGATCCCAGCTGGTACTGGTTTCGCATACCACCAAGAGCGTCAAGCTAAACGTTCTGAAGCGCAAGATGGTCCTTCTGCTGAGCAAGCAACGGATAACCTAGCGGCACTTCTAAACGCTGGTTTCTCTTCTGAAGAGTAAGTCATATAACGAGTAATCGTTAAAAGCTTAAGAAAAAGGCACCTTCGGGTGCCTTTTTAGTTTTTATACTACTTTGTTCTTCCGGTGGGATTTTCGATAAAGCTAGAAACAAAAAAGACCGACGATGATCGTCAGTCTTTTCTCTCACTCTATTTCTAAATGTTTGCAAATACTAAGCCCCAGGTGGCATAGACAGGCTTTCTGCGATTTGCTGTATCAGATAGTCCTCGACTTCAAAGCGAGTCTCAAGAATTTCCCCAATGAGACACATATCAGAATCGAAATCATTTAATTCATCATCTTCAGTCACTTCTGAGTACTTATCGTTAAAGTTCAATAGAGGTTCAGTCGTTAGAACAATTTGACCATAGGTTTGATTGATCTCATTAGTCACGACAAAGCCGGTTGCTTTCCAACGGTCCATAACCATGTCATAAATTTTAAAGTGGCCTTCGGAGATGTAATCAACGAGGTGCTGACAGAAATCCTGCAGTTCGGAAGGAGATGGGAGTTCAATAACATTGGTTTTCGAACAAGGTTGCAGCGCTGCAAGCTTACAATATTCAACAATCAGGGATTGTCGTGTCTCTAACCAGTGATCAATGACATCACTTGAGCCACCCCACTGGTCTTGTGTTTGTTTGAATTTTCTTAGCATGACCATGCCCTCATGATCTGATCGCCCATCGGCGAACGTATCCTTTGCAAAGCAAAGTTAGTAAAGTTATTACAAACTCTTGTCCTTACTAGAATTTAGAGTGCACATTTACTTAACGATAAACTCTAGTATGAAATTAGATTGCCAGTAAAATGAACGAACTTCAAGCAAAGGGATGGTGTAATGTTAAGAAAAGGTGATGTTAACCGCGCGATAAATGCATACTGGTGTGTTGTTGCAGGAAGTGAAATTTGGCTGGTGGATGGTGCTGTGCCCTTCGGGTCTGCAGAGCAGTTATCACTGCCAGTAACGAGTGCAAGACCCATTGGTGAGTATTCTGGTTCGCCCGTCATGTGGCTTAACTTGGCCGATTTAGAGCATGATCTACCTTTAGTATCCCTGCGTGACTGCCTGCATTTTCCTGAGCCATTATTTATGTTGTTAAGTAAAGCTGTGCAATATGGGCACATGACGCAAAGTTTGCGCTTTTGTCCACAGTGCGGAGGAAGAAACTTTCTTAATAATAACCAGTTAGCCATGCAGTGTGGTGAATGTCGCACCCTTCATTATCCTAGAATATTTCCGTGTATTATCGTTGCTGTACGTAAAGAAAATCAGATCTTATTAGCCCAACATCCAAGGCATCGAAATGGTATGTATACGGTTATTGCGGGTTTTCTAGAAGTCGGTGAGACATTAGAAGAGTGCGTGGCTCGAGAAATTCATGAAGAAACGGGAATTCTCGTTAAAAATATTCGTTACTTTGGCAGCCAGCCTTGGGCTTTCCCATCCAGTATGATGATGGGGTTTTTAGCTGACTATGAATCGGGAGAGTTAAGTCCAGACTACACTGAGCTGTCTGATGCACAATGGTTTGGTATCGACGAGATGCCGCCTGTTGCGCCTAAAGGAACGATTGCAAGAGCACTTATCGAACAAACGCTGAAAGATATAGACTCTAATTGTCTGATAAATAGATAAAAAAAACCCTCCGAGAGGGAGGGGGTAAGTAAGATGTCGTTATGAGATGCTGAGTACTAAGTACTCAGTTTATAATTGTAGTTTTCGCTAGCGAACAAATTTTTAACACTGATACCGATTGGGTGCAAATTAAGCATTGATTTAAAAGTTAATAACTTGATCCAGGTTGCAAAGCACACAGCTATTGGACTTAAATCAGTGATAGAATACCCCCTTTCACAGAAAGCCTAACAGTTGGAATTACGGAATGACTGAATTAAAAAATGATCGTTATCTGCGTGCGCTTTTAAAAGAGCCGGTAGATTACACGCCAGTATGGATGATGCGCCAGGCAGGTCGTTACCTACCAGAATACAAAGCGACTCGTGCAGAAGCGGGTGATTTCATGTCTTTGTGTCGAAATGCAGAATTAGCATCCGAAGTGACACTTCAACCATTACGCCGTTTTCCTCTTGATGCCGCGATCTTATTCTCGGACATCTTAACGATTCCAGATGCAATGGGGCTTGGTTTGCGTTTTGCTGCGGGTGAAGGGCCTGTTTTTGATAACCCAATTACATGCAAAGCCGACGTGGAAAAAATTGGTTTGCCAGATCCTGAAGGTGAACTGCAATACGTAATGAACGCAGTACGCCAGATCCGTAAAGACCTGAAGGGTGAAGTGCCGCTGATTGGTTTTTCTGGTAGTCCTTGGACTCTTGCGACGTATATGATCGAAGGTGGTAGCTCTAAAGCGTTTACCAAGATAAAGAAGATGATGTACGCGGAACCACAAACTCTGCACCTACTTCTAGATAAGCTGGCAGACAGCGTTATCGAGTACTTAAACGCGCAAATTAAAGCGGGTGCGCAATCGGTAATGGTATTTGACACATGGGGTGGCGTACTAACGCCTCGTGATTACAATCTGTTCTCACTGCAATACATGCACAAGATTGTAGATGGTCTGATTCGTGAAAACGACGGTCGTCGCGTGCCAGTCACACTGTTTACTAAGAATGGCGGCATGTGGCTTGAGCAAATCGCTGCAACGGGCTGTGATGCGGTTGGTCTAGACTGGACAATCAACATTGCAGACGCGAAAGCACGTATCGGTGATAAAGTGGCTCTGCAAGGTAACATGGACCCATCAATGCTTTACGCTTCACCAGAGCGTATCCGTGAAGAAGTCGCGGGTATTCTAGAAGGTTTTGGTGATGCAGGTACTGGTCATGTGTTCAACCTAGGTCACGGTATCCATTTGGATGTGCCGCCAGAAAACGCGGGCGTATTTGTGGAAGCGGTACACGAGCTATCTAAGCCGTACCACAAGTAACTTCGACTTTTTGAAATCAAATGCCGGCATTCAGTGCCGGTATTTTTTTACCTAAAATTCAGTTTTTCTATCTGAGACTCAAGGCTGTACAGCTCTAGTAGTATTTGGCCTACTATGATCTAATTACTACTCTAGCTGTACATTAGACATTAAAATTCAATATAAACAAATACTTATGACCTCGGCTTTTATGTTCTAATTTTCTTGTACAGATAAAAAAGCAATTAGATCATGGGTAACCTAAAGCATCGAGTGAACGCGTTTTTTAAGGTATGGCACGACGTCAGATTCAAACCAAGGGTTCTTCTTTAACCACAATGTATTGCGTGGAGATGGGTGAGGGAGCGGGATAAAGTCCGGTTCCCAATCTTGCCATTGCTGAACAGTTTGCGTGAGCGTCTTTGGTTTGTTGGTGAGATAGTACTGCTGCGAGTACTGACCAATTAGTAGAGTGAGCTCTATATTGGGCAGTTGCTCAAGAATCTTTTTATGCCAAGTGGGCGCACATTCTTTACGAGGCGGTAAATCACCAGAGTTCCCTTTGCCTGGATAACAGAATCCCATTGGGACAATGGCAATTTTATTTGGGTCGTAGAAAACGTCTTTGTCGATATCGAGCCATTGGCGTAATCGATCACCACTTGGGTCATTCCAAGGTATCGAGGTTTTGTGTACACGTGTGCCAGGGGCCTGACCGATGATTAGGATGCGTGCCCCTTTTGCTGCTTGTACGACAGGGTTTGCGCCCAAAGGTAAATTATCCGCGCAGATCTGGCAGGCCCTCACTTGCTGCAATAGCTCGTCTAACGACATTCTTAGTAACCCTTTTCGAAATCCACTTGATAATTTAATGAAAACCCATCGCGCCAGCGTAGATAGTTGTCAGCAAAAATCTCGATGACTTGCTCGGGAAAACTCAGCGCAGCAATGTGTGGAGTGATGGTGACTTGCGGTAGTTTCCAAAATGGATGCTCTACCGACAACGGTTCTTGCTCAAACACATCTAAGAAGGCGTGTTCTACCCAACGGTTTTTCAGAGCGAAGAGCAACCCTGCCTCATCCAGTACGTCGCCACGACCTACGTTAAACAATAACGCCTGATTTAGTTGGCTGAGCGTTTGACGATTAAGTAACTGTCGCGTCTCAGGTGTACTTGGTAGAGTATTCACAACGATGTCGGCTTGCTCAAATGCCTTACTTAGTTCATTGATATGAAAGGTCTGATGAAACTCGCCGCCTGGAGTAGGGATACCTGTGCGGTTAATACCGATAGTTTTTATCCCCATTGCTTTAGCGGCGTTGCCCAGATAGCCCCCAATGCTACCGGTACCAAGAATTACCATGGTTTTACTTTTTAATGACGTGTACAGGTGAGGCTGCCATTGTTTGTTTTGTTGCTGCTGGTGGTATTGGGCAAAGTGGCGGTAATGGGCAATACTGTAACCCAAAACATATTCAGCAATCAGTGGACCAAAGATGCCTCGAACGTTAGTTAGAGTATAGTCCTGACGAAGGCTAGGGGATGTTAAGGCGTTGACACCAGCAAACGTGGATTGCACCCATTCAAGCTGTGAAAATTCGTCTAAGCTTTGTGATAGTAAGGGTGGATCCGCTAGTACGATCTGAGCGGCTTCTGGTTGGTCGGTGAGACAAAGATCGGGCAGATTTTTCTCTGCCAGTAACGTTTTGTAGGTGTCGCGATGCTCTGAGAGCAGGAAAATCTGATTTGAATGCGGCATTAACTTTTTTCCCTGTGATGAATCAAGTACACTTTCGCTGTTTTTTTCTTCAATGATTGAGTGACTATGCTTAAGAATCCTCTTCAGGTTCGTTTAGAAAAACTAGAACCTTGGCAACAAATTACCTTTATGGCGTGTCTGTGTGAACGCATGTATCCAAACTATGCGATGTTTTGTGAGAATACAGAATTTGCTGACCCGCGTGCTTACCGAGCGATTCTTGATAGTGTATGGGAAATTTTGACAGTTAAGAACGCGAAAATTAACTTCGAACGTCAATTGGAGAAGTTAGAAGAGTTGTTCCCAAGTGCGGATGAGTTCGATTTTTACGGCGTTTACCCAGCGATGGACGCGTGTCAGGGTTTGTCTACGTTACTGCATGGTCTATTGGACCGCGACTACCTTTTCGATTCAATGCTTAAAGTGAGTCAACAGTCGGTACAAACCGTTGCTGATCTAGAGCAAGCACAAGGCGCAGAGCCAATCACTAACGACAACCAGAAAGAAAACGAAGCCGTATGTGAAGAGTGGGACGTCCAGTGGGCTATCTTCCGTCCGCTGCGTGAAGCGGTAGAACGTGACATCAGCTTGATTAAAGATTTGCGTGAAGAGCTACGTGAAGAAGGTGTGAGCAACATCGGTATTGCACTTTAATCGTTGAATAAATAGAAAAAGGCATCCTAACTGGATGCCTTTTTTGTGCGTTTAAGCTGTTATACCTAATGCTGATTACGATTCTTTCGAGTCGGGTTTCGGTGGCTCTTGAGCTTCTGGCTCTTTATCCTGCTTCTCCGGCTCATTATCTTCTTCATCGTCATCGCGGCTTTCGATTACGCCGTGCATTTCTTTCCAGCTTTCCCAGCGTTGGTAAGCCAGCTCCTGCATGTCAGTGCTTTTATCTGCTTCGTCGATGATCTCCTCGCCTACGAGGTGTTCAAAAATATCTTCCAACGTTACCAAACCTAGCACGGTACCGTATTCATCAACAACAAGTGCCAGCTGTAAGCGATGAGTCATCATCTGGTCGAATACTTTAGGTAAAGTGGTATTGTTTAGCACCACTTGAATTGGGCGCATGATTGCTCCCAACTGTTTCTGTCCACAACCTGATTGTTGTAGTTTGAACAACTCAAGGCGATGCACAAAACCAATGATGTTATCTTTCTGTTCGCTGTAAACCAATGGGCGTGAGAAAGGCGTATCTTTGTGTTTTTCTAGGAACTCATTGATGGTCATTGTGGCATCGACACGGAATACTACTGGTCGTGGCGTCATAACCTGCGTTACGGGTACATCTTGGATGCCAAGCAAGTTGCTTAAGATTTTTGATTCACCCTCGGCAAATTCACCGCTTTCACGTGCCAGAATCGCCATTGCAGACAGCTCATCACGCATCTTTGGAGCTTCGTGGTTACGAGCAAGACGCTTGGTGATTTGCTCTGAGAACCAAACAAAGGGTGTAAGCGCCCATACCATCCAACGCAATGCGACCGCGGCAGTGGGTGCCAACTGACGCCAGTAGGTCGCGCCAATCGTCTTCGGTACGATTTCTGAAAGCACTAAGATCGCCAATGTCAGCACTGCCGAAAAGATACCTAATGCTTCGCTACCAAATACAACTGCAGCTTGTGCACCAGCAGTGGCCGCGCCGATAGTGTGAGCGATGGTGTTTAAAGTCAGAATAGATGCCAGTGGTCGGTCGATATCTGATTTCAGCTTAGCCAATTGCCCAGCTGCGGGATGCCCCTGTTGATTGAGCTGCGCAATGTAGCTCGGACTGATACTCAGCAGTACCGCCTCCAGCACCGAACAGATAAACGAAATGCCGATTGCAATAGAGATATAAATGGATAACAGCAGCATAGTTGCCCTTGAATGTAGTTTGATAGTGGTTATTTGCAGCTATTATAACCGCAAAAGTGACTTATAAATTGGTCCAAATACCTTGGAAAGCAAGGGTTTTCAGGGGGGATGTGGTAACAAATTGTGAGTTATTACTCATATTATGGCTAAAAGTACGTCAGAAAATCGAAAGATCGCTTACAAACCTTTGCCAGATGGGGCATTTATGTTTTAGAGTGAGACGAATTCGATAACCTATGAGAAGGGAAACCTAATGAACAAGACCCAATTAATCGACTTTATCGCAGAGAAAGCAGACCTATCAAAAGCACAAGCAAAAGCTGCTCTTGAAGCGACTCTTGATGGTGTAACTGGCGCACTTAAAGAGGGTGACCAAGTTCAACTAATTGGTTTTGGTACATTCAAAGTAAACCACCGCGCTGCACGTACTGGTCGTAACCCTAAGACTGGTGACGAGATTCAAATCGCAGCAGCTAACGTACCAGCATTCGTAGCAGGTAAAGCGCTGAAAGAATCAGTAAACTAAGTTAGAATGCACCGAGGTATCCTGCCTCGGTGCAATTTCATGAAAAAACATCTACTCACTTCACTTCTCCTATCTAGCCTTACCCTTTTTGGCTGTTCATCGGTTGAAACTCCTAATTTAGAACAATTCACGCATTTTTCTGGTGGTAAAGTTGCGGGAGATGCTAGCAGCTTGTACTGGATGACAGAGAAACTCACTCGTGTGAGTACGGCGGCTGATTATGTGACTATGGGGGACAATGGTTGGTTCAAGAGTGATTATCGCTGGGATGAAGGTGAGTTGCGAGAGTTGATTCGAAAAGGCGAGCAAGTTGATACCAAACAAGAGTTGGTGCCTTTTCAAATCCACATCCGTTTCAATAAAGATGGCGAAGCGGTTTACCAACAATATCGTGTTAACCGTAAAGTCTTACCACTCCAGCATGACCAATTAGAGCGCTACAAAGCAGAAGCGAATGACGTAGTGGCATCGGTTAAGGCGCAGTCTCGTAACAATCAGAGCCTTATTCAAGGTTATTGGAATGGTCAATCGTTTGAAACCTGCAAAGGTAAGGTGTTCTCGACACTCGAGTTTAATCAGACGCTGCCAAAATTTATTATCGAGCGTCTCTCATCGGTAGACAGTTATGTGGCTTTTGTCGGCAAGCAGTCACGAAACAAAGCAATGGTCGATGAACTGTTGATGCTCAATGACGATGACTTTGATTGTGTTTCTCGGCCAAAGTTGATCTCTGAATAAACATTGCTTCGAATTCTGTCGAACAAGAACAATAAAAAAAGGCGCTGAGTGCGCCTTTTGTTTTCAGCCCTAAACCACCTACTTCAGTAGGTGGTTATCATCCGTTTCGGCTTTGCCTGTAAAACTACTCAT
>NZ_JAWOTW010000027.1:0-38470 GCF_033339075.1 Vibrio sp. 970 | reverse complement strand
TGGTAGTTCAGTTGGTTAGAATACCGGCCTGTCACGCCGGGGGTCGCGGGTTCGAGTCCCGTCCACTCCGCCACTTAATATCGACAACCTCGCTTATGCGAGGTTTTGTCAAATCTAGAATATGAAAATTCCATAGGGGTGTAGCTCCAATTGGCAGAGCAGCGGATTCCAAATCCGCGTGTTGGGAGTTCGAATCTCTCCACCCCTGCCACATATCAGGCTCTGACTTAGGTCAGAGCCTTTTTTGTATCTGGTTTCTTCTCATTATTACAGCTTATTTCTACTCTTATCCCGTAAGTATGGCTTTCTGCTGTACTTTGGCAGCATTTAATCTACTGAACGAACGAAACTACAGTTAGCTGTAATGATCAGTGGCCCGAAATTTTAATAATAAAGGGGAATCACTATTTATATTTAGTTACACTCAACCGATCTGGATTAATGAGTAACTATGTATGGATATA
This sequence comes from Vibrio sp. 970, assembly GCF_033339075.1. Taxonomy (NCBI): domain Bacteria; kingdom Pseudomonadati; phylum Pseudomonadota; class Gammaproteobacteria; order Vibrionales; family Vibrionaceae; genus Vibrio; species Vibrio sp. 970. The sequence goes on along the minus strand of NZ_JAWOTW010000027.1, from coordinate 38,006 downwards.
TCTCGTCGACGCTTTCTTCAATCATCCTTAGCAATCTCCGCGCTTGCCGTTCTACCTGCATGTTCTCTATCTAGGAGCACTAATAAGCAGGGGCAATATATATACGATATCACTGCAGAACCTTCTACTGCAGAATTGGTCCCTGGGTTTAACACAGACGTACTCGCATTTAATGGTTCGATTCCAGCGCCTGTGATTCGTTGTCGCCAAGGCGAGAAAGTTATAATTCGGTTTACTAACAAGCTTTCAGAGCCGACTACAATCCACTGGCATGGCTTGCGAATCCCTATTGAAATGGATGGTGTCCCTTTCTTGAGCCAGCAGCCTATCATGCCAGGTGAAACATTCGTTTATGAATTTACACCACCAGATGCGGGCACATTTTGGTATCACCCACATATGAATAGTGTGAAGCAGCTTGGTATGGGCTTAGTCGGGCTAATTGTCGTTGAAGAGGCAGAGCCGGTTCAGTTTGATGAAGAGCATGAAGTCGTCCTCAAGCATTGGCATTTAGACAAACTAGGTCAGTGGAAGAACCTTATGGTGCCGCGCTTGAGCGCTCGTATGGGGACTCCCGGAGAGTGGAGTAGCGTCAATGGTGTGCATGAACCTGTTTATACGCTGAAGCAGAATGCCACTACGCGATTAAGAATTGCTAATGTCGATAATACCATTACTTACCCGATCGCTATTGAAGGTGCAGAGGCTTGGGTTATTGCTATTGATGGTAATCCTGTTAAAGCGCCTTATAAGCTCACTCAGCACAAAATTGGTCCGGGAATGAGGTTAGATATCGGATTGATTGCTCCGAAGGCTGGAACACGTGTTTATGTGCGTCAAATGAAAGGACGCTTCCCATTCCCTTTGTGCGAGTTTGACGTTGTTGAGTCTGACTTGCCGAGCAACCAGAAACTGCCTTTATTACCTCTCAACCCTGTGCCAGCTCTCGATTTGAAAAATGCAGAGCAAATCGATTATGTGTTTGAGTGGGAGGGGGCGATCACTCCTGCTGATAAATCGGGCAAAGCGATACCTAAGTTCTGGCTGATGAACAAACGGGCTTGGGAGGGAATGAGCAAAGATAATATTCCAGCGCCGCTTTCAACATTGGAGATGGGAAAAACCTATATCTTCAACCTAAAGAACGTCACCCAATATCATCATCCTATTCATCTTCATGGACACACATTTACGGTTCTTGAGTTAGATGGCAAAAAACTCGACGAACCGTTTCATACCGATACGGTCTTGCTTGGAAATAACGGCAGTGCGAAAGCGGCATTTGTTGCAGATAACCCTGGACGTTGGATGTACCATTGCCATGTGATCGAACACATGAAGACGGGTTTGATGGGTTACATCGAAGTAAAGTGACTCCTGTAACTTTTAAAATCTTGATAAGTTTTAAGCGCTATACTTTGCTGAATTCTAAGATTGTATAATCACTATTGCCGTAAATTTGATTACAATGTCGCCATTAACTTTTCTGGGGGAATTATGGGACAACTATCCGTTTTGGGTTTTATTGCATTGGGTGGTGCATTTGGTGCATGTTCTCGTTACTTAATTTCTGAACTTTGTGTCATTTTATTGGGGCGTGGTTTTCCATATGGTACGTTAACCGTTAACGTTGTTGGCTCATTTATGATGGGCTTATTGATAGCAGCTTTCGATAATGAACTTTTGGCAACGGAACCTTGGCGACAAGTGATTGGCTTGGGTTTTTTAGGGGCACTAACGACGTTTTCCACCTTCTCGATGGATAATGTGTTGCTCATGCAGCAGGGCGCTTTCTTTAAGATGGGGTTGAACGTATTGTTGAATGTCGTGTTAAGTATTTCAGCGGCGTGGATTGGCTTTCAATTATTGATGCGCAGCTAGCAAAGTAGTTAAAAATTGAACAGGTCGGCTTGGTTTCACCAAGCCGTTTTTATATACTGACATCACTTGTCGGAGTGCCATAAGGCTGAGACCGTTAATTCGGGATCCGTTGAACCTGATCAGATTAGAATCTGCGAAGGGAACAAGAGAAGATATTCACACCGGAGTTCTTTCTGGTTGACCTATCAAAAGTCGAATGTTGTTACAGGCAAATATCGTAAGCTTTAACTAGCCTTAATTTGACTCCTCTTGTCGCATCTATCCGTCAAGCATTTTTATCCAATTACTTTTTATCTAGTATAACAAAGCAAGGAAAAATGCTATGTCGAGTCGCAAACAAGCGAGACTGGAAGCAAAACAGTTCATTGATACACTCTCGGTACAACCGTACCCCAATTCAAGCAAAGTCTACGTAGAAGGCTCACGTCCAGATATTCGTGTGCCAATGCGTGAAATATCACTCGCTGATAGCCTTATTGGAGGCACAAAAGAAGCGCCTATATTCGAACCTAATGAGCCAGTACGCGTTTACGATACGTCGGGTGTATACACAGATCCAGAGCACACCATAGACCTCTATAACGGCTTACCTAAGCTGAGAGAAGGGTGGATTGAAGAGCGCGCCGATACTGAGCTACTTGATGAAGTAAGCTCGGTGTACACCAAAGAACGCTTAGAAGACGAAACACTAGACGATCTTCGTTACGGTAATCTACCACGTATTAGACGTGCCAAAGATGGCCATTGTGTGACTCAATTGCACTATGCTCGCAAAGGTATTATTACCCCAGAAATGGAATATATCGCGCTGCGTGAAAACATGGGGCGTGCCAAGTATCGCGATGAAGTGCTGAATCAACAGCATCCGGGTCAAAGCTTCGGAGCGAACCTACCAAAAGATATTACCGCCGAATTCGTGCGCAAAGAAGTCGCCGAAGGTCGCGCTATTATCCCTTCCAATATTAACCACCCAGAATCCGAACCAATGATCATTGGACGTAACTTTTTGGTCAAAGTGAACGCCAACATCGGTAACTCATCGGTCACTTCTTCGATTGAGGAAGAAGTAGAGAAGCTCGTTTGGGCGACACGTTGGGGTGGCGATACCGTTATGGATCTCTCTACTGGACGTAACATCCACGAAACTCGCGAGTGGATTCTACGTAACAGTCCGGTTCCGATCGGTACCGTACCAATGTATCAAGCGCTTGAGAAAGTGAATGGTGTTGCGGAAAACCTTAACTGGGAAGTGATGCGCGATACCCTGATTGAGCAAGCAGAGCAGGGCGTTGACTACTTTACTATCCATGCCGGTTTACTACTTCGTTATGTGCCAATGACTGCAAAACGCGTTACTGGTATCGTCTCTCGTGGTGGTTCTATCATCGCGAAATGGTGTTTAGCGCACCACCAAGAAAGCTTCTTATACACCCATTTCCGAGAGATCTGTGAAATCTGTGCTAAGTACGATGTCGCACTATCTCTTGGTGATGGTCTGCGTCCTGGCTCGGTTGCTGATGCTAACGATGAAGCGCAATTTGCAGAGCTTCGTACTCTTGGCGAATTGACCAAGGTTGCGTGGGAATACGACGTACAGGTGATTATTGAAGGCCCTGGTCATGTTCCAATGCATATGATCAAAGAGAACATGGAAGAGCAGTTAGAGCACTGTCATGAGGCTCCTTTCTATACCCTTGGTCCGCTGACGACAGACGTCGCTCCTGGTTACGACCATATTACTTCAGGCATCGGCGCTGCCATGATTGGTTGGTATGGCTGTGCAATGCTTTGCTACGTAACTCCTAAAGAGCATCTTGGCTTACCAAACAAAGAAGACGTGAAAGTAGGCATGATCACTTACAAGCTTGCTGCGCACGCCGCTGATTTAGCGAAAGGGCACCCTGGCGCTCAAGTTCGTGATAATGCGCTTTCTAAAGCTCGCTTCGAGTTCCGTTGGGAAGATCAATTTAACTTGTCGCTCGACCCAGATACTGCTCGTGCTTTCCATGATGAAACCTTGCCTCAAGAGTCCGGCAAAGTTGCTCACTTCTGTTCGATGTGTGGACCAAAGTTCTGCTCGATGAAGATCTCGCAAGAGGTACGAGAGTATGCGAAAGACACTGAGCAAGTTGCTGCGGACCAAGCTATATCGATCAAAATGCTGGATGATCCTCTTGAGGGGATGCGTCAGAAATCGCAAGAATTTAGAGAGTCAGGTTCTGAACTATACCACCCAGCAGCACATGCCGAGGTAAGTGACTAATGAGCAAAATCCTTATTCCGTCATCATTGATTGAACTGACTGGTTTAGTTCAGCAATGTTTGTTGTTGGCGAAAGAACAGGGTTTTAGCATCGAAGACATTGAGTTGGGTGTGAGCCCAACTCAATCTATTCAGCTTGTTCGCGACCAACAGACCACACGTATAACGACAGATCTTATTGATGGTTATGACTCTGAGCATGAGAGTTCATTTGTGTTCCATTACCGCTCTGCTTTATCGGTAGAAGCGTGTGCTAAGCAACCGTCGAAAGCGATTTATATTGGCATTGCTGATACGCAGGTATCCGATGAAAAGGAGAAAGTGCTTCAGCTTGATATCTGGCGTCACCCAATTAACAACGAAGTGAGAGCGCTTTCCGTTAAGTCCAAATTCAACGCAATGTTCGATCCCGAACATCACCTTGCTTGGATAGTAACGCTGACAGTACTCGATTTTCCTATCGAAGATGCATTAACACTTGCTCGAGGAATGCTAACTCAACAAGCGAATGTTTCACGTGAAACACTGTCGAATGACAACCTTGGTGAGGGAAGATCTACTCAGTGGGCTGACCAATTTGATGATTTCCCCACACCTGTACTAGAGGATAACCGGCTAGGTATTCAAGTTGGTTGGTCTGCACAAGGTGAGAGCGTTAGCTTTCCAACTCTAACTAAGCAAAGTCTAGGGCTCTATCCAGTCGTTGATGATGTTGCTTGGATTGAGCGTCTACTGCCACTAGGCATCAACACCATTCAACTGCGAATCAAGAACCCACAACAAGCCGATTTAGAACAACAGATCATTCGAGCAATTGAGCTAGGTCGTCAGTATCAAGCACAAGTGTTCATCAATGACTATTGGCAGTTGGCAATCAAGCATGGCGCTTATGGCGTTCACCTAGGACAAGAAGACATAGAAGAATCGAATTTGGCTCAGCTAACTAAAGCCGGCATTCGTCTTGGTCTTTCTACTCATGGTTATTATGAACTACTGCGCATCGTACAAATTCATCCTAGCTACATCGCACTAGGGCATATTTTCCCAACCACCACAAAACAGATGCCATCGAAACCACAAGGTTTGGTGCGCTTGGCTCTGTATCAAAAGCTGATTGATAACATTCCTTACGGAAACACAGAGTCGGTTTTCCGTCCCGCAAAAGACAAAGCAGGTAGTGACTATGTGCTTGGCTTTCCGACGGTCGCGATTGGTGGTATTGACCAATCTAATGCAGCCCAAGTTTGGCAAGCAGGTGTTTCTAGTTTGGCAGTTGTGCGAGCTATTACGTTGGCAGAATCACCTCAGTCGGTCATCGAGTTCTTCGTACAACTGATGAAGGAAAGACAGCTAACGTTTACTGATCAGAATAGTAAATTGGTGGATACCAAGAGAGGCGAGCATGCTGACGGATAAGCAGTTCCTTCGCTATCAACGTCAAGTCGCTCTGCCAGAAATTGCCGAAGTTGGGCAAGAGCGGTTGAGTAAATCGAATGTGCTGATCATCGGTTGTGGTGGGTTAGGAAGTGCTGCGAGTTTGTACTTGGCATCAGCGGGTGTTGGTAAATTGGTTGTTGTTGATGACGATGAAGTTGATAGCAGTAACCTACAACGTCAGATCATTTATCGTGAACAAGACCTCCAAGTTGCGAAAACAAAAGCGACTGTAAAGCAACTCACTGAACTTAATTCTATGGTCCAAGTTCGTGCTCTCAATAAGCGATTAGACAAAGCACAGCTGCAGCTTGAAGTGATGCTAGCAGATGTGGTGCTCGACTGCACCGATAACATGCCAACGCGTCAGCTCATTAACCAAGTTTGTTTCGAGCAAAATACGCCACTTATCTCAGCGGCGGCAATTGGTTGGCAAGGACAATTTGCTGTCTTTGATTACCAAATACCAAGTGAACAAGAAGCGCAGAGTAAAGCCTGTTACCGCTGTTTGTATCCGTTCGACGAATTACCGCAAACGCAAAAGTGTAGTGAGAGTGGTGTCGTTGGTCCGGTGGTGGGCACACTTGGTAACTACCAAGCGATAGCGGCAATTCAAAAACTGGCGACGGGAAAGTTTCATGTCGAGACTGCCAAGTTGCATCTGTTTGATGGGTTGAAACTGCAATGGCAAACCATGGCGATAAGCAAAGACAAACAGTGCCAAGTGTGTGCTCAGATTTAGCTTACGAGTAATTGGCAGAATTAAGAGAGTTGGAAGCAATGACGTTATCAGAACAACAAACAATACAAATGACCGCTGCTGACTTAGATGTGATCACTATTGTCATCAATGACCAGTCACATCAAGTTGCCAGTGAGTCAAATCTACAGCAAATCATTAGTCAATTTGCGCTGCCTGAAATGGGCTGTGTTTTTGCAATTAATAACAATGTTGTGCCGCGCAGTGAGTGGGCTAGCACAGTTCTTTCACAGGGAGATAGCATCTCTTTGTTTCAAGCGATCGCAGGGGGTTAAAGTCGATGCTTAAAATTGGTGATAAACAATTCGAATCAAGACTGTTCACGGGAACAGGGAAGTTTGCCAACAGCCGATTAATGGCAGAAGCGATTCAAGTGTCGGGATCTCAACTTGCGACCATGGCGTTGAAGCGTGTCGATGTGAACGACCGACAAGACGATATTTTGCTTCCGTTAGTACAAGCGGGTGTGAACTTATTGCCGAACACCTCGGGTGCAAAGAATGCTAAAGATGCTGTGTTTGCCGCGCAACTGGCGCGAGAAGCGTTGGGCACTAACTGGTTAAAACTAGAAATTCATCCAGACCCGAAGTACTTGATGCCTGATCCAATTGAGACACTTGCTGCCGCTGAGCAACTGGTTCGTGAAGGCTTCATTATCCTTCCTTACTGTCATGCTGACCCGGTTCTGTGTAAACGATTGGAAGAAGTGGGTTGTGCAGCGGTCATGCCATTAGGTGCGCCGATCGGTTCTAACAAAGGGATAGTTTCTCACGACTTCCTAGAGATCATTATCGACCAAGCTAATGTTCCTGTGGTTGTGGATGCGGGTATCGGTGCTCCTTCACATGCTGCGCGTGCGATGGAAATGGGCGCGGATGCCGTGCTCGTCAATACTGCGATTGCAGCTTCGAGCGATCCCGTTGCGATGGCGAAGGCATTTAAGTTGGCGGTAGAGTCGGGGCGTATGGCTTATGAAGCCGGACTTGCTGGTAAGGTTTCTCATGCGGTTGCGTCGAGTCCACTGACGTCATTCCTAGATGAGCTTTAGTCCTAGATTGGTTTAGCTATTAAGCGAGGAAAACATGAGCTTCGTTGAACAATTTAAGCAGCTGAATTGGGACGACATCTCGATGTCGATCTACGCGAAAACGGCACAAGATGTCGAGCGAGCATTGAATAAACCCAAGCGTGATTTGGAAGACTTTAAAGCGCTTATTTCACCAGCGGCTGAAGCGTACTTAGAGCAAATGGCGCAGCTGTCATACTCGGCAACTCGCAAGCGTTTTGGTAATACCATGTCGCTTTACATTCCACTGTACCTTTCTAACTTGTGCGCCAATGCTTGTACTTATTGTGGCTTCTCAATGGAGAATAGAATCAAGCGTCGTACCTTGAATAGGGACGAAGTGGTTGCAGAAGTTGAAGCTATTAAACGCATGAAGTTCGATAGCGTATTGCTGGTGACTGGTGAACACGAAACCAAAGTGGGCATGAAATACTTTCGCGAAATGGTGCCGATGATTAAGCAACGCTTTAATTATTTGGCGATGGAAGTGCAGCCGCTAGGTCAAGACGAATACGCCGAGCTCAAGACATTGGGTTTGGATGCGGTGATGGTCTATCAAGAAACGTATCATCCTTCGACTTACGCCGAGCACCATCTGCGTGGCAATAAGATGGATTTCGAATACCGATTGGATACACCCGATCGTCTTGCAAAAGCAGGCATCGATAAGATCGGTATTGGCGCTTTGATAGGGTTGGAAGAGTGGCGAACAGATTGCTTTTATGTGGCAGCGCACTTGGACTATCTTGAGCGCACGTATTGGCAGACTCGTTACTCCATTTCATTTCCGCGTTTACGTCCTTGTGAGGGCGCGCTCCAACCAAAATCAGTCATGACGGATAAGCAGCTTGTGCAGTTGATTTGCGCTTATCGTTTGCTAAATCCAGAAGTTGAGTTGTCATTATCGACTCGTGAATCACCGAAATTCAGAGACAATGCATTACCGTTAGGCATCACCAGCATGTCTGCTGCATCGAAAACTCAGCCGGGTGGGTATGCGATGGATGATGTTGAACTCGAGCAGTTTGAGATCAGTGATGAGCGAAGCGCGGGTTCTGTGGAAGATATGATTCGAGCCAAAGGCTTTGACCCAGTATGGCGAGATTGGCACTCGGCGTATTCTGGTTAAGTAGCAAAGAAAGCCACTGGTCATCGTTATGTTTCACGTGAAACATAGGCAAAAAAAGAGGGTTGATGCAAAACATCAACCCTCTACTTTTTTCTAGCTTCTAGCTTCTAGCTTCTAGCTTCTAGCTTCTAGCTTCTAGCTTCTAGCTGTGTGCTACTGGTAGCGTTGCTTGACGAAGCCACTCTTTCACATCACCTTCAACTAGCGGGCTGATCTCATCCCATACTTTCTGATGGTAATCATTCAGCCAAGCAAGTTCTGGACGAGTTAGCATATCAACGTTGATGTTGCGCTTGTCGATTGGGCAGCGTGTTAGCGACTCAAATGATAGAACAGGGAAGTCACCGTTAGTCGGGGTTTCAACAACAAGCTCTAGGTTCTCGATACGGATACCAAACGCATCTGCACGGTAGTAACCTGGCTCGTTGGATAGCACCATACCTTCTGTCAGAGGCACATCGATTTGCTTCTTCGAAATGCTCGCTGGACCTTCATGAACACTTAGGAAGTGACCAACACCGTGACCAGTACCGTGATCGTAATCGTAGCCTTCCGCCCATAGGTGCTGACGAGCTAGCGTATCGATTTGGTAACCACGTGTGCCTTTCGGGAAACGTGCACGTGCAACACCGATATGACCTTTTAGCGCAAGAGTGAATTGTTTAATCATCTCTTGTGAAGGCTGACCTATGGCAATGGTACGCGTGATGTCTGTCGTGCCATCTAGGTACTGACCGCCTGAGTCCACAAGGTAAAGCGTGTTCAGTTCTAGCTTGCCAGGTTCAGGTTGGTTCTCGTGGTTGTAGTGACACATCGCCGCGTTGCCACCTGCCGCTGAAATAGTATCGAAGCTAAGATCCATAAGTGTTGGGTCTTCGCTACGGAACGCTTCCAGTTTGTCTGCCAGCGTCGCTTCATCATGCAGGTTACCAGCAACGACTTCAGCATCTAACCAAGATAGAAACTTGCTCATCGCCACGCCATCACGGATATGACATGCTTTCATACCTGCGATTTCAACGGCGTTCTTCGCCGCTTTTGGCATTAGGCATGGATCAGCTTTACTCACCACAGATGCGCCAGCATTTTGTAGAACCAATTTAAACCATGCGTTACTTGTTGCAGGGTCAACCAGTACATTCTTGCCAGTTAGGTTTTCTAGTCGTGCTTGCAATGCTTCTGGGTGATGAACCGTCACGCCGGCACCAACATGAGCGTCAAACTCAGCAGGTAGGCGAGCAGGATCTAGGAAGTATTCCACGCTTGAGTCTGAGTGCAGAATCGCGTGAGAAAGCAGAACTGGTAGACGTGAGACATCTAGACCACGAACGTTGAGCAACCAACAGATAGAATCAAGTGCTGTGATCACTGCGCTGTCTGCACCGGCTTTTTTCACGAGCTCTGCGATTTCTTGGCGTTTGCTTTCACTTGACTGACCAACTGCTTCTGTTGCCATTAGGCGAACATCAGAAACCACAGGAGCAGGGCGGTCGTGCCACAGTTCATCAATTGGGTTGCTATCGAGAATCTTAAGCTCAAGGGCACCTGCAAGTTTTGCTTGTGCCATGTCTAGCCAAGCAGCGTTGTGCATGCGAGGGTCGATTGCCACAGACGCGCCATTTGCAAGATGGTCTTTAATCCAATCTAGTGCAGGCTCTTCAATCAAGTGACGGTATTCGAATAGATCAGCAGGAACCTGCTTTGTTACTTGTACTGTGTAGCGACCATCAACAAAGATAGCGGCTTTGTCTTTGGTGATTACCGCAGCACCAGCAGAACCGGTAAAGCCAGTTAGCCAATGTAAACGCTCGTTGTGCGCTGGTACGTATTCACCCAAGTACTCGTCTTCATGAGGGACAAGTAGGGCATCAATATTATGTTGTGCTAGCCATTCGCGAATTGCATTCACGCGGCTTTGGGTATCGTTGTGCATCTGTGTTATTCCTTCAAATTACCGCTCCTTCATGCTCAGGTGTGGGAGCTGTTTCCATCTGCTTCATGCAGTTTACGATTCCATTGAGGTTCGCAATCACTTCAATAGAGTCGGAGTACAACTAGGCCATAGATGAGCCAAAAAGGACTACGACAGTTAAGCTACTCATTTTAGCCGCTAAGCGCAAATTGAGTGCGGTGTTTTTATCTAAGGTGATCGGTTTTTTGTGTGATCATCGTACGTAGCCAGCCTAATGCAGGGTCGTTTTCTCTATCTCGGTGCCAGAATAAAGTGTAAGCCATAGGTGGGAATTCTAACGGTAGTGGCAGCACGACCAAATCAAGCTGTTTGGCCGCAAGTTGCACAAAATGACTTGGCGCAGTAAAGATAAAGTCGGTGTATGAACATAAACTTGCGGCACTGTTAAAGTCGGGCACGGTGACGGCAATATCGCGGTCGGCGCCAATATCTGCAAGGCGATAATCCAGCAACCAACGGTCGTTGCCATCACAACGTACTTGTACATGGCGTAGGGCGAGATAGGCTTCCAGATTCCAAGGTTGTTTTAGCGCAGGGTGGTTTTTGCGAATGATGCACATTTGGTAATCACGATAAATTTCCAACTCGCAAATGTCATCGGGTGGTTGAAGAGTCAGCTTGGCATCGTTTATATCGATATCTTTTCCAGTTAAGCCTAAATCCAGTTCGCCGCGTTGAAGCATTTTAAATGTATTATCCGACCACGGGTGTGTGCTAATTGTCACGCCAGGTGCTTGTTGAAAAATCGCCGGTAAGAAATGGGGTAGAATGAGAGGGTAGACACTCTCTACCGCTGCTATTTGAAAACGGTATTCGCTGCTTTGCGGAGAAAACTCTTCGGGTTGAGTCAGCACTTCTAACTGATTTATCAACAGATCCAGTTTCGGTTTAAGAAACAATGCGCGCGGCGTAGGTGTTAATCCATGTGAGTTTCGAGTGAAAAGCGGGTCATCAAATTGAATGCGCAGTTTAGCCAGTGATTTACTTACGGCGGATTGGCTTAAGCACAATCGGTGGGCCGCACGAGTAACGTTTAACTCTTCAATCAGCACTTTAAAGCAGACCAATAGATTTAAATCGATACGAGCCAGTTTTTCGACGTTCACAGTGAATTTCCTCTGAGGAATAATGCTCATGATTATACATCATTTCCATTCATATCATCAGATGATTAAGCTTTACCCAAAGTTCTTTATCCAATTCGGAGTGTTGTGTGTCTAGCCAGTTTTCTAATAGTAAAAAACAGATGGCGTTATTGACCCTTTTGGTTCTTTTCAGTCCTTTAGCGATTGATATTTATCTACCTGCTTTACCTCTTATTGCTTCCACTTTTCAGGTCGATAATGCGCTAGCACAAGACACGATCACTTGGTTCTTATTTGCTATGGGTGTTGGTCAGCTATTCGCAGGTCCCCTAGCAGATAAACTCGGACGTCGAACTGTTGCACTGGGCGGTATCACCATTTACGCGATGAGCGCTTTATTGGCGTGGAGTGCTCAAAATATTGAGTGGATGTTGGTTTCCCGACTGCTACAAGGCTTAGGTGCGTGTGCGACATCGGTAGCAGCCTTTGCAACAGTTCGCGATATCTTTGGCCCGGAAAAAAGCGGCAAAATGATCAGCTACCTTAACGGTGCGATTTGTTTCATTCCGGCTTTAGCTCCAATTCTAGGTAGCTGGTTAACTCAGCAATTTGACTGGCGTGCTAACTTTAGCTTTATGGCGGGTTTTGCTGTGGTGTCTGGATCATTTATGTTTTTCATGATGAAAGAGACTAACCCGTCAACAGAAAAGCAAGCCGTGTTTAAGCTTAGTCGGTATTGGGCAGTGCTTAGCACACCATCTTTTGTTTTCCATGCGTCATTATGCTTGATGGCGATGGCGGTTATTCTTGCTTACGTTACCTCAGCACCGTCGGTATTGATGACGGGGATGGGGCTGTCGATGAATGAATTCACTTTCTGGTTTGGTGTAAATGCGGTGATAAACATTGCGGCATGTATGCTGGCGCCTAAGTTTATGGAGCGCGTTGGAACTCACAACACCTTGGTCACCGGGATCTCAACTCTGGGCCTCGCAGGTGTGATCATGCTAGTGATGAATGGTCAGAATACCGCGCTTTCTTTCATGCTACCTATCTTCATGTCTTCTGTAGGTTTTGCATTCATTCTGGGTGCAGCGGCAGGGAAAGCGTTAGAACCGTTTGGTGATAAGGCGGGCACGGCAGCTGCACTGCTTGGATTGTTCCAAATGAGTGGCTCTGGTTTGCTGGTGGGTACACTGCAACGCTTATCTCTGGATCCACAAACCTTGATCGCAATTCATATGTGGGTCCTATTACCTGCGTTGGTCGTTCTGTTTACAAAAGCAGGGAAGAACTGGCACTCGAGCTTTGCGAAAGCGTAAATCAGTGTAATTTAGTATTTTCCAATGTAAGTAAGGCGTGTATATTTGTCACTCAGACTTTTCCTGACACCATAACGGAACTCAAAAAGTAATGTCGTTAACCACGTATGAAATGGCTCGTATTCTAGAGCAAATGGAAGATTCACCAGAAAAGGTGATGTTTGGCAAGTTGCTTAATGAGCTGGGTAATCAAAGCTCCGAGCGTATTCGTAGTGCGGCTAAACAAGTACCTCTGCCAATTTTGCGTGATATCGTGTACCAATTTCAGCAAGTGATTGAGTCACGCAAAGATGAACAAGTCGAGCAGATGGCAAAAGACCTCGCTCAGCAAGGTATCTCAGCAGAAGAGCTACTGGCTTACTTGAATAAATAATAAAAAATCCCCGCATGATGCTGCGGGGATTTTTTTAGCTCGTCATTTTCTTTTTCAGGATGTGGTCCAAAGACAGCGGTCCTGGCCCCCATACGATTATGATAAGAATCATCAATCCCCAAAGTTGGTGGTCATAAAAACCTTTCTCCCACAACAGTGGGTAAGAGATCACTGCGATGATGTTGAACACAAACAGCATTGCTGCCATCGGGCGGGTAATCAATCCTAGTGCCAAGAACACCGGTAGAACCAACTCCGCAGCCGTACCTAAATAAGCCGCCAATTCCCATGGCAAGATTGGCACTTGGTATTCCAGCTCAAATAAGTACAGCGTGCTATCCCAAGATGAGATTTTGATTAGTCCTGAATTGAAGAACACCCAAGCAACCCAAAAGCGGCAAAAGAGAAGTAGTAAAGGGACAAAGCCAGCTTGTAAGGTACTGATTAAATCGTCGTACCGATTCACTAAGTTTTTAACCGTATCCGTCATAGAGTGCTCCTTAGATTGATTGCAATGTAAAGCCGTCAACAATATCGAGTGCCATGATGCGATTGAGATGAGCGAGTAAAACTTCAGGTATTTCGCTCAAACTCTGCTTCTGCTCTAAACATTGCAGCAGTTGGAACACATCGGCATCGAGTGCGTGACACAAGGCTTCTCCATTGGCTTGAATCGAGATGACACCTTGCTGTAATTGGTTGATATTAAGTTGTTCGAATTGCCCAGTTTGAATCGCACTAAATAGATCGAATACTGCGTAGTTGGAGTCAAAGCTGCGGCAGCCCTTTTTAAGGTGTAAGACTAAAGCGGGTTGTTGCTCTTCACTCACTTCGCCAAGTAACGCAAGCGGTTTTAATTCTGCTGCATTGGATTGCTCATACTGTGCTTGACGAGCTAGGTCGATATGCCACTCGAAGCGTGCGACTTCAGGGCTGTAAGGTGCTTGTGCGATCACCTGACTGAACTGCATGATGGTGCCTTGAAAGCCTTCGCCATAATGCACCACATTTCCTTCTTCTAATGGGTAAGAAAGAACATGCTGGCGAGCTATCTGTTCAAAGCATTCTTCACCAAGCAGCGCTTCAACCATCGGGTAGGTCGCGGATAATACCTCGCTTAAGCTGACGATAAAGTTATTGCGGTAAATTTGTATGCGTTCATCAGCGGTAAACTCATCACTGGCAATATCGCAGTCTTCACCGAGCGCTTGATAGTGCAGGGCTTTAGCAAACTGGCTTTGTAAGGTGGCTAGATTCATGATGCCTTCCTTGGTTCGCTTTGTTCACTTGGAAGTGTGCCTTGCAACAGCAGTTGCGATGCTTTCCGCGCTTCTTCGAGCAAGACTTCTGGCGCGGGGATATCCAAATCCCATTCAATCAACGTATGACGTGGACCGTGTTTTTTTGTCCACTGTGAAAACAACTGCCAAACTTCATCGCTAACCGGGCGGCTATGGGTATCAATCCATATCTCACCTTTGTCGAGTTGTTTAATGGTAAAACCTGCCAAGTGAATCTCATCCACTTTGTCGGCTGGAATCGCATCTAGGTATGTGTCGCAATCAAAACCGTGGTTGAACGCCGAAACATAAACATTGTTTAAATCGAGCAATAAACGACAGTCAGTGCGCTTTTGCACTTCGGTAAGAAACTCCCATTCGCTGATGGTCGAATGTTGAAACTTCACATAACTAGATGGGTTCTCTATCAAGATCTCGCGTTGCAAATATTCCTGCACTTCATTCACGTTACGAGTGAACACGTTGAGCGCTTCTTCCGTATACGGAAGTGGAAGCAGGTCATTAAAGTAGTGACCGCCGTTTTCACTCCAACTTAAATGGTCAGAAACAAGAATTGGGTCGATTGAGTCAATCAGTGATTTAAGTTGCGCAAGATGCTTTTGACTAACACGTTCCACCGAGCCCAGCGACAAACCAATACCGTGGCAGCTAATTTGATATTGCTCGCGAAGCGTTTGTAGCTGATGGCGCTCTGTTGCATTGGGTTGGAAATAGTTTTCACTGTGGATTTCTAACCAAGACAACTCGGGTTGGTTTTGGCTAAAGTAATCGAGGTGAGGGGTTCTTAACCCAACTCCAACAAGGTCGTGGAAGGTGTGGTGTTTCACGTGAAACTCCTTTTCAAATCGTGCGGGAAGAGAAGGATGCGTCTTGGCTTTGCGTTGGTTGAGCGTCAACGCATCCTCACAATAGCTAGCGATAAAAGATTATGAAGAAGAAGTGCTACCGCCAGCGAGCTTGTCACAAAGACCTTTTGGTACGACTACGAATGCGTCTTTTTGGTTATCTTCTTTAGAAGTACCAGCGCATGAGCTGCTTTTTGTTGCACAGTCGTTTTTACCTGCTTTAGAAACGCCATAGCACTTTTCTTTTTCAGCAGCGACAGCTGGAGCTGCAGTTAGCATTGTGCCACCAAGAGCTAGAAGACCAGTAACAGCAGCAGTAACAGCTAGATTCGACTTTTTCATAATAAATTCCTCTGAATGATTTCCTTTACTTTAAGTTGGCAAGATGAATCGCCTGTTTTGGCGTTTTTGTTATCAACTTGCTTAACTTAAAAGATAGGAAACTGGCTAAAAAACTTTCAGAAAAATTTCTGAAGTAAATAGGTTTGTAGGGTCAAATAGGTATAACTAATTGATGTGTTGGGCAAAAAAACATCAATTTTTTTATCAAGTTTTGTCTAAACAGCACCCGGTTGTTTAGGTTATAATCGGTTTTTATGTATAAATAACCAGTAGCTCTCATCATGATGGATCCATCTCTATTACTCGACGGTTTGAACGATAAACAACGTGAAGCCGTTGCAGCACCTCTAGAAAACTTGCTCGTTCTTGCTGGCGCAGGAAGTGGTAAGACACGCGTTCTTGTTCACCGTATCGCTTGGCTGATGTCGGTCGAGCAAGCTTCTCCGTTTTCAATCATGTCGGTAACCTTTACCAATAAGGCGGCGGCAGAGATGCGTGGACGTATCGAAGAGCTAATGATGGGCAGTGCAGGCGGTATGTGGAATGGTACTTTCCACGGCATTTGTCACCGTATTCTGCGTGCACACTATCTTGATGCGAAGCTACCGGAAGATTTCCAAATCATTGACAGTGACGACCAACAGCGTCTACTAAAGCGTTTGATTAAAGCGCAAAACCTCGATGAGAAGCAGTGGCCGGCACGCCAAGTGGCATGGTGGATTAACGGTAAGAAAGACGAAGGTCTGCGCCCGTCGCACATTGATGCGTACCATGATCCAGTAACCAAGACATATCTGCAGTTGTACACCGCTTACCAAGAGGCGTGTGACCGTGCTGGTTTAGTCGATTTTGCGGAAATCTTGCTGCGCGCACATGAGCTACTGCGTGATAACAAGTTCGTCCGTGAACACTACCAAGCACGCTTTAAGCACATCTTGGTGGATGAGTTCCAAGATACCAACAACATTCAATATGCTTGGCTACGTATGATGGCGGGTCCTGAGTGTCACGTGATGATCGTAGGTGATGACGACCAGTCGATTTACGGCTGGCGTGGTGCAAAAGTCGAGAATATTGAGAAGTTTACGCTGGAATTCCCAAGCGTGAATACCATTCGTCTTGAGCAAAACTACCGTTCCACTAAGACCATTCTGGAAGCATCTAACACCCTGATTGCGAATAACACCGAGCGTATGGGTAAAGAGTTGTGGACGGATGGCGTGGTCGGTGAGCCTATCTCGGTTTACAGCGCTTACAACGAATTAGATGAAGCCCGTTTTGCGGTGAACAAAATCAAAGAGTGGCAAGACAAGGGCGGTGCTCTGAATGACGCTGCGATGCTTTACCGTAACAACGCCCAGTCGCGTGTTCTGGAAGAAGCGTTAATTCAAGCCGGTCTGCCTTATCGTATCTATGGCGGCATGCGATTCTTCGAACGTCAGGAAATCAAAGATGCCTTGAGCTACATGCGTCTGATTGCCAACCGTAACGATGATGCGGCGTTTGAACGTGTGGTGAATACGCCAACGCGTGGTTTGGGCGATAAGACGCTTGAAACCATCCGTTTTGCGGCTCGTGATCGTGGTTGCACCATGTGGGAAGCGAGTGTGGCAATGTTGGACGAGAAGGTGCTTGCTGGTCGCGCTGCTGGTGCTCTGAGCCGTTTTATCGAGCTTGTCACGGCGCTAGAAGACGACACCTTAGAGATGCCGCTGCATCACCAAACTGACCATGTAATTAAATACTCGGGCTTGTTCGCGATGTACGAGCAAGAGAAGGGCGAAAAGTCTAAGGCACGTATTGAGAACTTGGAGGAATTGGTGACCGCAACTCGCCAATTCGAGAAACCAGAAGAAGCCGAAGACATGTCACTGCTGACGGCATTCCTAACCCACGCAGCACTAGAAGCGGGCGAAGGACAAGCGGACGAATTTGAAGATGCGGTTCAGCTCATGACATTACACAGTGCGAAAGGTCTAGAGTTCCCATTGGTGTTTATGGTCGGTGTGGAAGAAGGCATGTTCCCAAGCCAAATGTCGGCAGAAGAAGCAGGGCGCTTAGAAGAAGAACGCCGTCTGTGTTACGTAGGCATGACCCGTGCAATGCAGAAACTGTACATCACTTATGCTGAAATGCGTCGTTTGTACGGTCAGGATAAATACCATAAACCGTCTCGCTTTATCCGTGAACTGCCAGAAACTTGTTTAGATGAAGTACGAATGAAGGCGCAAGTTAGCCGTCCTTCAAGCAGTGGTCGATTTAGCCAAACTGTTGTGAAAGAGAGCTTTAATGAAACCGGCTTTACGCTAGGTTCTCGTGTGATGCATCCAAAGTTTGGTGAAGGCACCATCATCAACTTCGAAGGCAGTGGTCCACAAAGCCGTGTACAGATTGCCTTTAACGGTGAAGGCATCAAATGGTTGGTAACTGCTTACGCACGACTAGAGAAACTGTAAGGCTTGACCAAAACTCATACCAATCGTAGTAAATAACTGGTCATTCTAGCTTGTTAAAATACTCGATAACTGCGTTGCAATTTTTGATTGTAGAATAACTACTTATCGAAAAATTGCGCCTTGTTCTCAAGCATTTTCCCTACGCTATTTCTGATCACTTATTTACTGTGATTGGTATCATCAACTTAAGAGCTGCTTCGGCGGCTCTTTTTGTTTGTGCGGTTTTGGTGTCGCTAACGCAGTAAAAAATGGAATGATAAATGGAGTACAAAAGCGCGACTTAACGATGCCGTTTGAAGTGAAAGGTGGGCGTTGTGGGTGAATGCCTGTTTTCAGCAGATCTACTGAGAAAAACTTTAGGCAAAGAAAAACCCCGAGGGCTTGCGCCCATCGGGGTTATAGTCTTACTCGCAGCAATCCAGCTACTAAGAGTGCTCCATGCATCTAATCCATGATAGTGTGCTGAATCCGTCAGCTTAATCCTTACGTCGCCTTCCTAGCGGTGTCCTTAATGACCTTATCCTGGTCTGCTAACTATCCTCGTTAGCTCTCATCACTTGTTCCCTGAGCGGTGTCCCTGACATCATCCTGATGTTCAAATCCTTGCCTCGTCCAGAGGTGTCCATTTCCCGTCCTTAGTAGCAACCATCCTAGTCACTATTGATTCCGTTCAATGTCCAATTTTGCAATCCATGCCCGACTATTCATCCTGAATAACCGTTTCTTCTTCCTGAAGTTCACCAAGTCCGTGGTGTTTCCTGTTCCGTGTCAGCATCCTTCCGACAGGTTTAATATTACGTGTTTAACGATTTCCAACAACGGGCTAATCTCACATTTTTTAACTCTCTTAGCGTTCAAAAAAGATACATGAGTATTAAATTCAATGGCTTATGCTCTTTTCTGTACGGTTTTACCATTAAAAAAGAGAGGTTTGCTCAACCCTTTGTGAGAGATCTCGCACAAGGGGTCGAGCGAAAGACTCTTACTGCCCGATAGCGGCACCTTCACGTCTTGGATCCGCAGCGCCTTCAAGACCGTCTTTTGTTATTCGTATCGCATGCAGACCAGAGTTCAAATCCCGAACATCGGTTTTAAAGCCCATCTTCTCCAGAGCAGGATGTAAGCCCTCTGCGGCGGTACCTTGCTCAATATCTAAGGTGCCAAAACGGTTCAGCAATCGTGGCTGATTAATCGCGCTTTGGATGTCCATATCCCATTGCGTGTGGGCGATAATGGCTTGTGCGACGTAACCAATAATGCGGCTACCACCCGGTGAGCCAATAGCCATGTAAGGTTTGTCATCCTTCATCAAAATGGTCGGTGCCATGGAGGAGCGTGGGCGTTTTCCCGGTTCTAAGCGGTTCGCGATTGGCACACCATCTTGATGCGTGCGGAAAGAGAAATCGGTCAGTTCGTTGTTGAGCAAGAAGCCACGCACCATCAAGCGTGAGCCAAAGGCGTTCTCGATGGTTGTTGTCATTGAAACCACATTGCCTTGCTTATCGACGATATTGAAATGGCTGGTGGAAGGCAACTCGATCGATTGGTCCATGCTTAAGTTCATCGCGTGCGACCAAGGAGGGTTGCCGGCTTCAACCTTACTCAAGGCTTTACCGACTTGAATGAGCTCAGCACGTTGTTTGAGATAATCTTTATCAAGCAAGCCTTCGGTTGGCATTGGCACATAATCTTGGTCAGCCATGTACTTACCGCGATCCGCAAACGCAAGGCGCGATGCATCGGCGATCACTTGCCATGATTTTGCGCTTTCGGCTCCCCAACCTTTAAGATCGTATTGCTCGGTGATCGCGAGAATCTGTCCAACCGTCAATGCGCCAGAGCTAGGTGGTCCCATGCCGCAGATGTCATAGCTTTGGTAAGCCGCACAAACCGGTTCACGTTGCTTGATTTGGAACGCATCAAAGTCAGGTTGTGCCAATACGCCAGGATTGCCCGGTGCATTTTGTACGGTCTTGATGATGTCTGTGGCGATATCGCCTTGATAGAAAGCTTTTGCCCCTTGCTCTGCAATTGCCGTCAGAGTTTGCGCGTATTCAGGGTTCTTCAACAACGTGCCTTCGGCTTTTGGTGAGCCATCTGGATTGAAGAAGTAAGCCTTAGTCGCAGGGAAGCGAGATAGGCGCTTGGCATCTTTTTCAATCAGACTCGCGAGGCGAGGACTAACTTCGAAACCTTGTTCAGCCAAGGTAATTACGGGTTGGATGATCTTTTTCCATTCCAACTTGCCGTATTTCTGGTGCGTGTCCCACAGCAGTTTCACTGTACCAGGAGTGGCAACGGAGCGCCCGCCGACAACCGCATCGTAAAATTGTAGGGGTTGTCCTTTTTCGTCTAAAAAGAGTTTCGGCGTCGCGGCGAGCGGTGCGGTTTCGCGTCCATCATACGTAGTCAGTTTTTGTTTCTCACTGTCCCAATACACTAAGAAGGCACCGCCACCAATACCTGATGATTGCGGCTCTACCAAGCCCAGCATCAATTGTACGGCAACCATGGCATCAATAGCATTGCCCCCTTGTGCAAGAACATCCGCCCCGGCTTGGGTTGCAATTGGGTTAGCAGCGGTAACCATATAATCTTTCGCTTTGACCAGTTGTTTTTGCTCGAAGCCAGTGCTGTGCTCCGGCGCAACCGCATCTGCTGCTTGGTTAGCAAAGGTTGGGGTAGATAAGACGAGTGGGGAAGTAAGAAAAAGACCCGTGGTCACGAGTCGGTTGAACGTCCAATGCATGATGACTCTCCATGTTGCCAGTTTTGTGCTTTGAGCTTGGCAGTTATGGAGAGTCACGTCGAGTCAGCAATCTTAGAAATGTCGATTGTGCTACGCTTTTAAATCAGTACTTTATCCGATAAAAGTATTGATAGTTTGGTATAGAATACTGCCGCCCACTAGAGTAAATACCACGCCGCATAGACCGTCGATGTAGATACCCGCTTGTTGCAATTTACGCTGTAAGCGCTGTGTCGACAGCATCCATGCAAGGCTAGAGAACCAGAATAGCGACAAGCCAAACAGGATGACCAGTGCAATACCTTTGCCAGTAATCGACATACCTGCTGGGACTAAACTCGACATCAAACTGACAAAGAACACCAGGGCTTTTGGGTTAAGAATGTTGGTCGCAAACCCTTTAGCAAACGCTTGACGCTTATTGCTGATCACTAGGTTATTTTGCTTCTTAGGTTGATCCGTCTGTGGGTTTTGGATCATCGAGATCACGGCACGCAATGCGCCAATTCCTAAGTAGAGCAGGTAACTACCACCGAGCAGTTGTACCACGGAATACAGCACTGGGTGCTGGTGGACGACAAAACTCACACCTGTCAGGCTGAACAAAGAGTGCAGCAAAATACCGACGGACAATCCCAACGCAATGTACAAGCCAGTTTGACGACCATGACGCGTCGCATTTTGTACGACCAGCGCAAAGTCCGGACCTGGACTCATTAGGGCAATAAAGTGAATGCTGGCGAGTGTCAGCAATATGGTGGATTCATTCATAACACATCTCAAATTTAACCAATGCGGCTATTGTCGTGGTAAGTCACCTGTGGCGCTTGTAAAAAACTGACAGCTTTCTCGGTAAATGAAATTAACGAGCCACTTGAGAAGGGGAAACGCCGTAGGTCTGTTTAAACGCTTTGCTGAAATGCGCTTGATCGTAGAAACCGATCTGGTGGGCGACGTCGGTACCACATTGACCAGCTTGCAGTAACTTCATGCCTTGTTCAAGGCGCAGGCGTGCGAACCACGCATAAGGCGTCATGCCGGTTTGCGCTTTAAAGTGGCGCTGGAACTGAGTTGGGCTCAGTTGGCACAGCTCTGAAAGTGAATCCAAACGCACCGCTTGGTCAAGGTTAGCCATTAGATAATCTTTTAACGTCCCAAGCGATTGGTTTCCTAGCGGCACCACTTTTTGTCGCTCAAGCGATCCGTAGCGATCAAAAAGTTGGTTAAATCCTTCAAAAGGAAGGCAATCTTTAGTGAGTTGGCTGAGGTTTTCACGACGAAGTAGCCCGTGTAAGTTACTAAGTTGTGAAAATATCTGGGGATCCGAGATGATCAGTTCGTTGAAGTGTATTATTTGACCGTTTTTCTTAAGATCGGCTAGATCGCTCAATAGGTGAGGTTCGATCGCAAACACATTCACTTCGTAGCCACTCTCGAGCTTAGATTGCCCGTCGTGCAGCTCATCCGGCGGCATAATCACAATTTGCCCGTGACCAACTTGGTGGTTGTTACCTTGATATTGGAACTTCTGCGCACCATGCGTGATCAGGCCGAGATGAAAATCCAGATGGTAATGCCTTTGAAAAGCAAATTTCTGGTATTTCGCCTCTATTAGACTCAAGTTGTCATGGTCGGTTGCGTAGTACTGAATATGTTCCATTAAACAAAAAAAAGCTTGGTCACATTATGACCAAGCTTATCTGGCAATTTCTAACTTGTCTTGTAAAAAACGATCACTGTGGCTGAACGATTCGGCGTGAGCGACGGTTATTACGTAATCCATCAAAGCTAAACACGACTAGTGCTCCCCAAATAAAGACGAAAGTGATCGCTTTATCCATGGTAAAGGGTTCGCCATACATCAATACTGCAAGTAAAAACATTAAGCTTGGGCCTATATATTGGAAAAAGCCCAAAGTCGATAATTTGAGTCTTGTTGCTGCACCCGTAAAGCACAGCAGTGGCAGGGTTGTTATAACCCCAGCTGCGATCAACAAACTATTTAACGTAAGTGGATTCGTAAACATATTTGAGGTTGGTGTATCGGCAATAAAAAGCAAATAAACAGCGGCCACCGGCAGCAGAAGTAATGTCTCGATAAACAAGCCAGTTTTTGCATCGACACTGACTTTCTTTCTTAATAAGCCATAAAAGCCGAAGCTCATTGCTAACGCCATCGCAACAACAGGTACGGAGCCAAATACAATCAGTTGAACGAGTACGCCACAACCTGCCAATACAACCGCGAACCACTGTAATTTACGCAGTCTCTCTCCCAAAAATACCATCCCAAGTAAGACGTTGATCAGTGGGTTAATGTAATAACCTAAGCTGGCGTCGAGCATATGATTCGAGTTTACCGCCCAAATGAAAATCAACCAATTGCCGCCAATTAACATGGAACTTGCGATCAGGTAAGCGATTTTCTTTTTGTCTTTCGCGATGTGGTAAGCCGAGCGCCAGTGACGGCCAAAATGGAGGAGTGCAGCAAGCAAAAAGAAAGACCATATCACTCGGTGGCTGAGAATTTCCAAAGGAGATACTTGTGCGATGGACTTAAAGTACATCGGCGCAATGCCCCACATGGTATACGCGCCAATCGCTAGCAAGATGCCTTGCCGCGCGCGTTGTTGTTCGTCTTCTGGTGTCATGAAGTGTCACCTAATTGTGTGTTTTATAGAGCAGAAAATCAGTATACGAGTCGTGATGCGAAACACCTAACAATTTGCGGTTTTATTCACCATGAAACCCCATTACAATGTGCCCTCACTTTGTGTGCCAGTGGTATGCATAAGCACCTCTTTTTTAAGACCCAATCTGAGACTTTTCATGACCTCTACCTTGTTAGCCGAACAATCAGACTCGCCTGTAACGCCTCAACGTGTGTTGGAGGATGTGTTTGGTTACCAAGAGTTCCGTGATGGTCAGCAGTTGGTGATTGATGCTGCGGTAGAAGGTCGCGACAGCTTAGTTATCCTGCCTACTGGTGGCGGTAAGTCGCTGTGTTATCAAATCCCTGCTTTGGTTCGCTCTGGTATTACTTTGGTGATTTCTCCGCTTATTTCGCTGATGAAAGACCAAGTGGACCAGCTTAAAGCCAACGGTGTAGCGGCTGAATGCATTAACTCGACCATGCCTCGTGAAGAACTGCTCAGCGTATATAACCGCATGCACACTGGTCATCTTAAGTTGGTGTACGTCTCACCAGAACGCGTATTGATGCGTGATTTCATTGAGCGCTTGGAAAACTTGCCGCTATCGATGATTGCTGTCGATGAAGCGCACTGTATTTCCCAGTGGGGACACGATTTTCGGCCAGAATACGCCGCGCTTGGTCAGCTTAAGCAGCAGTTTTCCCATGTGCCATTTATGGCGCTGACGGCGACAGCAGATGACGCAACGCGCCGAGATATTCTTGAACGCCTGCAACTGAATAATCCAGAGGTTTACCTAGGCAGCTTCGACCGTCCCAACATTCGCTACAACTTAGTTGAGAAGCACAAGCCGGTTTCGCAAATCGTTCGTTATCTTGAAACCCAAAAGGGGAATTGCGGCATCATCTATTGTGGTAGCCGTAAGAAAGTTGAGATGGTGACCGAGAAGCTGTGCAACAACCACATTCGTGCTGCTGGTTATCACGCAGGTATGGATGCCGATGAGCGCGCTTACGTTCAAGAAGCTTTCCAACGCGATGATATCCAGATCGTGGTGGCGACCGTGGCATTCGGTATGGGCATCAACAAACCAAACGTGCGTTTTGTGGTTCACTTTGATATCCCGCGCAATATCGAATCCTACTATCAGGAAACCGGTCGTGCAGGGCGTGATGGTTTGCCTGCCGAAGCGATGATGTTGTATGACCCGGCGGACATCAGTTGGCTGCGTCGTATGTTGGATGAGAAAGACGATGGTCCACAGAAGCAGGTGGAAACCCATAAACTGAATGCGATGAGTGCCTTTGCTGAGGCGCAAACCTGTCGTCGTCAGGTGCTATTGAATTACTTTGGTGAGTATCGTGAGAAGCCATGTGGCAACTGCGATATTTGCTTAGATCCACCGAAACACTTTGATGCCACGGAAGAAGCGCGTAAGGCGCTATCTTGTGTGTACCGTGTTAATCAGAGCTTTGGTATGGGTTACGTAGTGGAAGTGCTACGTGGCATGCAAAACATTCGTGTACGTGAAAACGGGCACGATAAGATTTCTACCTACGCGATAGGGCGCGACCATAGCCACGATTACTGGGTGAGTATCTTCCGTCAGTTAATCCACAAAGGGCTGTTGTTCCAAAACATTACACGCAATTCAACGCTACAACTTACCGAAGAAGCGCGTCCGCTGTTGCGTGGCGATGTGACTCTAGAGTTAGCGGTTCCGCGTTTAGACACCGCAGCACGTGCAGCGAAGTCGGACAAACTGACCAGCAAGAACTACGACAAAAAGCTGTTTGCTAAGTTACGTAAGCTGCGTAAGTCGATTGCTGATGAAGATGGTTTGCCACCATACGTGGTCTTCAGTGACGCGACTCTGATTGATATGGCGGAAATTCTGCCAACGTCTTACGGCGAAATGCTGGCAGTCAGCGGTGTTGGTCAGCGCAAACTAGAGAAGTACGCCGACCCATTCCTTGATTTGATTCAAGAACACATTACTCACCACGGATAAGGAACCAAGATGCAAAAGGAATTTGGCTTAGCGGACTACATGGCACAAGAAGGTCGCTTAATCATTACTGCGCCGAGCTTTGACCTTGATAGCTTTCCTGCTTTAGGTGAGCGTTTAGTCGGCTTGCTTTCTGCTACTGTGGTTGAAAAACAATGGGATGCGGATATTCACTCTTGGCTGATCGACTTTGAAGGTTGCCGACTGTTTATGAAAGCAGAGCATTACAGCGAAGCGATTTGGTTTGAAGCGTTAGCGATTGAAGAGAGCAGGGAAGAGTTGGAGTATCTTGCAGGATTGTTCCAGCGCGGCTTCTAGAAATAGCATTTGAAAGGGTGTTTCACATGAAACACCCTTTTTTATGCTTAAACGTTTGCGTAAAACAGACGACTTGCGGCGAAAAGTGGTTAATGTATAATCGCCCACCGCTTCGCTCAGAATGAGCCAAGCCAGTTTATTTTTCATTTTACATTGTTGGTAAGAGCCACTTTATTCAGTGACTCGATTTGGGTTCCCTCACCCCCAAACCAAACTAAAAAGGTATCGCATGAGTAACTTTACCCCTGCGCAGCAGCGCAACGCCCTTATCTATCTGGTTCTATTCCACCTAGTCATTATTGCATCTAGCAATTACCTAGTTCAGCTACCGTTTACTATTTTCGGTTTCCATACCACTTGGGGTGCATTCACTTTCCCATTTATCTTCTTAGCGACTGATTTAACTGTGCGTATTTTCGGTGCTCAGTTGGCGCGTAAGATCATCTTCTTAGTGATGTTGCCTGCTTTGGCAGTGTCTTACTTCTTATCGGTGGTGTTCTTCGAAGGTCAATTCCAAGGTTTTGGTCACCTGGGGGAATTTAACTTATTCGTTGCTCGTATCGCGATTGCTAGCTTCATGGCGTACCTACTTGGTCAGATCATGGATGTGCATGTGTTCAACCGCCTACGCCAAATGAAACAGTGGTGGGTAGCTCCAACGTGTTCAACGCTTTTCGGTAATGCACTTGATACCATCGCTTTCTTCGCCATTGCGTTCTATCAAAGTCCAGATCCATTCATGGCGGAGCATTGGACGGAAATCGCGTTGGTGGATTACGGCTTCAAACTGATTATTAGTCTTGGTTTGTTCGTTCCTATGTACGGCGTATTACTGAATTACCTCATTAAGAAGCTGACTGTGGTGAACCCTGACTTTAAGGTGACGACAAGCGTTCAGTCTTAATATCAGTGGGAACCCCGAAAGCCGCTTGCTCAAATCAAGCGGCTTTTTTGTGCCTGTTTACTTGGGTTTAGAGCGTTTTGTACAACGTGGTGAGTAATTAGATCATAGGTGTCCAAAAGCTCCCTAAGCTGTACGAAGGTAAAAATGAGCAATAAAAAGGTCCCGAGTGAGACCTTTTAATCGAAGATACGGAACGTAGAGGAAGCTCGTTGGTGAAATGGCTAACAGAGCATCTTCTCAATCAAAATGGCTTTTTGCGCATCGAAGGCGCCAAGTTGCAGGCCGTTCTCCCAACTGATGCTTTGATTGAACATCGCCAGCATCAAACCGACACTGCGTTGATTGGCGTCCTGCCAGCAATCAGATTCGCTGTACTCTCCATCATTTATCGCGTTGCCATTAACGAGAATGGGCTCGAAACGCCATTTTTCGCCGACACGGTAGTAGCCTTTACTGGTTAAGGTCTGGTTGGATTGAATCGTTAAAATGTGCTCGATGCCCGGCTCACCGGTTAATTCAAATACAAATCTTAGCTGGTGGTCGCCACATTGCAGCTCAACGATCAGTTGGCCGTTTTCCTCAATCAGTGTTGACTGAGAGTAGTCTCCGAAGCAGTGCAGCAACCAAGAAATAGGGTGACTGGCTGTTTCAAGAAACCACTCTTTGAGTGTGAAGGTGCCCGGTAGGTTAACTTGGGTGATTAGATTGACCACACAAGGTTGGGTTTGCGAGGTGAGCCATTTCTCTATCGTCTTGGCGGTCTCTAGCTGAGCAAAGGCGTAATTAACCAATAGGTTGGAGTTCGGTTGCTGCCAGTGAGTGATGTCGGAATTCAATCCCACCAATGGCTTTTCACAAATCAGCTTGGTTGAACCTAACGTCTTTATGATCTCTGCATGAGTATGCGCAGGTGTCGCGATGGTCACGACATCGAGTTGTTTGAGTGCGCTGATGTTCGTTTCTGCCTTTAGGATTGCTTCCTCACTGCACGCTTGCTGAAGCGGTTCTATTTGGTTGGCGCATAACGTTGTGACCGATACACCATTGTTTCGATAGTGGGGAATGTGCGTGCGTCCCCAGTTGATGCCTATGATGCCAGCTTGTTTGATTTGCTCTGGCTTGTTGAAACGTTCACTCAATGGCGGCAAGGCAATTCGTTCATCTGTTAGACGTTGGTCATGGTGATAATCATTGCTTGGCAGCACTTGCCATGGCTTGTTGTAATGCTGCTTGAGTGCACAAACGAGTTCGTAGAAATTCCACTTATCCTTTAAGTTGCTATCAAGATGGTATAAACCGGCTTCGTTCCGCTCAATAAGCTGCAAAAAGGCGAGTGCAGTATCGTCCATATGAGAAGTCGCGGGATACCAAGCTGTGCTAGCGGTAATAACGCCGTACTCTTCATATTGGCGGTCGAGATGCGCCAACATGTTATTGCCTTCTGCTTGGTGATGGAGCTGCCAACCAATTCGAGCAACCATCGCATCTGGATTTGCTTGCCAGATTGCATCTTCACAACGAACTTTGTATTTGCCGTAATCATCTTGGGTGTTTCTTTCTTCAAAGATGCCATAAGGCCCGTTTTTTGTGGCATCAAATACCATTGCTGTGCTGACAAAGAGGTAAGGAATATTATGGCGTTTGCATTGCTCACCAAGCCACGCTGCCCACTCTTCACTTCCCATCGCCATATGGCACACCGCATTGATGTGGTGTTGCTGCCAAAATTGTTCACTTTGCTGTAGATCATCCGGCGGGATTTGGTGGTGATTCCACTCCAATATGTTCCAGCCGCGTAGGTGAAACTTATGAGCGACTTTTGGGGCGAGGGTGCCAGTTAAGCCAGTCATTAAAACGGTTTTCATGATGGTGCATCTTGGTTGGCTAAATTGTGTTTATCAATAAAGCATGGCTGTTTTTCGATGTAGAGCGGAGAAGCTGAGATTTTTGCTGGGCAGCACGTTTTGTAGGGGAAGTAGATGCAAAAAAGCCCAAGCGAACGCCTGGGCTTAATACGTTATGACAGAAGTGGTCGATTATATTGCTACGACGCTTAACGGCCAGCCGATGTCTGTCTGACGGTTGGATTCAATTTCCAACTCAGCCGCAGTCAGTGGGTTTTTCTCTAGCCATTGCGCATCAATGTGTAACGTTAGATTGTCGCCTTCAACTGTTAGAGTCACATTTGGCTCTAGATCAGGATTGCGACGATGGCTGAGCAGAACCGCAAGACGCAACAGTCTCAATACTCGTTTGGCACTTGAGCCTGATAATGCATGCTGCTCAGGTAAAGAAGTGAGCTGTTCGCGATAGCGACGAGCCACTTCACCAATAAAGAACTTCTGTGCGCGCGTGTAACCAGGCAGATCCAAATTCTGCAGCAAGTAAGCACTATGCTCTCCGCCTTTTTTGAAATCGATAGTTAAACCAATTTCATGCAGTTTTGCGGCGGTCTCGAGTAATATCTTGCCCTGAGGCTCTGTAATCCACTCATCGCCCCCAGCTTGCTGTAAAAGCGTGTGTGCCAGAGTAGCGACTTGTTCGCCGTATTGGTGATCGAGCTGATAGCGATTTTGTACGCTAGCGATAGTGCGGGCACGAATGTCTTCTTGGCGAAGCTCTTCAACCATCTCATACACTAAGCCTTCGCGTAGTGCGCCGCCAGCGAGTGTCATAGCATCGATTTCAAGCAATTCAAAAACGGCAATCAAAATAGAGAGGCCACTAGGGAACACTAATGCCCGCTCAAGTGTTAAGCCTTCAATATCGAGCTCTTCTAAATGGTCGGCCAACATGGCTTGCTTCTGTAGACGCTTGAGTTTGGAGTGAGTGATTACTTCGTCCATGCCTTGCGCCAGCATTATCTCTTGCAATGCCTGAACAGTGCCTGATGCACCAACACACACATCCCAACCAATTTCTGTATAACGTTCTAAAATCGGCTGAATGGTCTGTTTCGCTCCTTCAATTGCCGCGTCAAAGTTACGAGCATTCAATTGGCGATCTTTAAAGAAGTTTTCAAGCCAAGTCACGCAGCCCATTTTTAAGCTGGTCAGTGCTTTGGCTTCGAAACCTTCACCGATAATCAGTTCGGTACTTGCTCCACCGATATCGACTACAAGGCGACGACCACTACCGCCAGAGGTGTGAGCGACACCTTTATAGATAGTGGCAGCTTCTTCTTCACCAGTAATCACTTCGATAGGCTGGCCTAGAATTTGGTTAGCCTTTTCTAAAAACACATCTACATTGGTCGCGGTACGTAATGTTGCAGTACCGACGATGCGAATGTTTTGTTTAGGAATGTCCTGCAAGCGTTCCGCAAATAGACTTAAGCAGTCCCATCCTCGCTGCATAGCTTCCATACTAAGAGAATTATGTTCATCTAAGCCCGCTGCTAGACGAACTTTGCGCTTAATTTTAGCCATTGTTTGAACGCTGCCATCGATGTGACGCACAACGAGCATGTGAAAACTGTTCGACCCGAGGTCGATGGCGGCATATAGCGGTGATGATCCTGCTTGACTCATAAACGAACTCAGTTTCCTATTACGATTGTTTTGGTGCCGATTGACGCGGTTGGCGTGGACGACGTCCCTGCGGCTTACGGTTACCAGAACCAGAACGGGTACCGCCAGTATTCGTGCGGCGCTGTTGGTTGCGTGGTGCACGCATACGAATCGGAGCCGGTAGATCTTGAATCAGTGCCGACGAATCGTACTCTGAAACTGGGATTGTATGCTCAATGTATTCTTCGATTGCTGGTAGGTTAACCGCGTACTCTTCACAAGCAAAACTGATCGAATGGCCGCTCGCACCAGCGCGACCAGTACGGCCAATACGGTGAACATAATCTTCACAGTCGTCAGGAAGGTCGTAGTTGAAAACGTGCGTTACCTGAGGAATATGCAGGCCACGCGCTGCAACGTCAGTTGCAACTAAGATGTCGACATCACCTTTGGTGAATTGCTCAAGAATCTTCTCACGCTTCTTCTGCGGTACATCGCCAGTAAGAAGGCCTACACGGTGTCCATCGGCAGCCAAATGTCCCCAAACCGATTCACACTTATGCTTGGTATTGGCAAAAATGATAGCGCGATCTGGCCACTCTTCTTCAATTAGTGTTTGAAGCAGCGCCATTTTGTCTTCATTCGAAGGATAGAAAAGCTCTTCCTGGATACGGTGGCCAGTTTTTTGTTCTGGTTCGACAACGACATGCTCAGGAGTATTCATGTGTTCGAATGCCAGTTCTTGAACGCGGTAAGACAGCGTTGCTGAGAACAGCATGTTCAAACGCTCTTTTGGCTCAGGCATACGACGGAACAAGAAGCGAATGTCTTTAATAAAGCCAAGATCGAACATGCGGTCGG
This sequence comes from Vibrio sp. 970, assembly GCF_033339075.1. Taxonomy (NCBI): domain Bacteria; kingdom Pseudomonadati; phylum Pseudomonadota; class Gammaproteobacteria; order Vibrionales; family Vibrionaceae; genus Vibrio; species Vibrio sp. 970. The sequence goes on along the minus strand of NZ_JAWOTW010000027.1, from coordinate 6,775 downwards.
CTTCGTCCAGAACAACAGCTTGAATGTTGTTGAGGTTAAATACGCGCTGTTTGTAGAAATCGATGATACGGCCTGTTGTTCCGATCAGAATATCTACGCCGTCTTGCAGTTTCGCAAGTTGCTTGTCGTAGCTTTCACCACCGTAAGCTAGAGCGGTTTTTAGACCTGTGCTTTCAGTTAATGATTCTGCATCATTGTAAATCTGAATAGCGAGCTCACGTGTAGGCGCCATAATAATTGCGCGTGGCTGTGTAGGCTTACGACCTTCATGTTCCGGAGTCGTCAGAAGGTGGTTGAACGTAGCAGTAAGAAACGCGAGCGTTTTACCAGTACCCGTTTGGGCCTGGCCTGCGATGTCTTGGCCGGTGAGCAGGACCGGCAACGCCAAGGCTTGGATAGGGGTACAAAATTCGAACCCTTTTTTGTCCAATCCTTCAATAACTTGGGGCTTTAAGCCCAAATCGGCGAACTTTTGCTCTGTGATATGCGTCTTTTTCATGGCTATAGAATATCAGCTAAAGCTTGCAATACGAAAGTAAATACATTCCAATAGGGCATCTAATTACTGGTTATCATCCAACCAGTTTCGAAAAACACATTGGAGTGGAAGATGAGTGATAAGATTTTGCAGCTAACTGATGACGGTTTTGAAAACGATGTAATCAACGCTGCAGGCCCGGTTCTAGTGGATTTTTGGGCAGAATGGTGTGGTCCTTGTAAAATGATCGCTCCTATTTTGGACGAAATCGCAGACGAGTACGAAGGCAAACTCACTATCGGTAAACTAAACATCGACCATAACGCAGGTACACCACCTAAGTTTGGTATTCGCGGCATTCCAACGCTATTACTATTTAAAGATGGTAACGTAGCGGCAACGAAAGTAGGTGCTCTGTCTAAAACTCAACTAAAAGAGTTCCTAGACGCAAACTTATAATCACCAAGTGATTACAGATAAAACCGTGCAAAGTTACAATGCACGGTTTTGTTTTTCTAACTCTGGACTAGAATACTAATTAGTGCTAACTTATCGCGCGTTAATTGAACAAATTTCTCTTCTTGGTCGATCCTGAGACCAAATCCATCTTAACTAGAAAACAGATCTTATTTTGACTAAACAAGAATCCACCACCATGAACCTTACCGAACTGAAGAACAGACCTGTGTCTGACCTTGTAAAACTGGGCGAAAGCTTAGGATTAGAGAACCTAGCTCGCTTAAGAAAACAAGACATCATCTTCGCGATTTTAAAAGCGCACGCGAAAGGCGGCGAAGACATCTTTGGCGATGGGGTTCTGGAAATTCTGCAAGACGGCTTTGGTTTCCTACGCAGTGCAGATAGTTCATACCTTGCGGGTCCGGACGATATCTACGTATCACCAAGTCAGATTCGTCGCTTTAACCTACGTACTGGTGACTCTATCGCTGGTAAAATTCGTCCACCAAAAGACGGTGAACGTTACTTTGCCCTTCTAAAAGTCAATACCGTTAACGACGATAAACCAGACAACGCCCGTAACAAGATCCTATTTGAAAACCTTACCCCTCTACATGCGAATGAGCGCATGGTTATGGAGCGTGGTAACGGTTCAACAGAAGACATTACAGCACGTGTTTTAGACTTGGCATCGCCAATCGGTAAAGGTCAACGTGGTCTGATTGTTGCTCCGCCTAAAGCGGGTAAAACAATGCTTCTGCAAAACATCGCGCAAAGCATCGCGTACAACCACCCAGAGTGTGAGTTGATGGTTCTTCTTATCGACGAACGTCCAGAAGAAGTAACTGAGATGCAGCGCCTAGTTAAAGGTGAAGTGGTTGCGTCGACTTTCGATGAGCCAGCATCGCGTCACGTACAAGTAGCGGAAATGGTGATCGAGAAAGCAAAACGTCTTGTTGAACATAAGAAAGACGTGGTTATCTTGCTTGACTCTATCACTCGTCTAGCTCGTGCTTACAACACCGTAGTGCCTTCATCAGGTAAAGTACTAACTGGTGGTGTGGATGCAAACGCATTACATCGTCCTAAGCGTTTCTTCGGTGCTGCACGTAACGTAGAAGAAGGCGGCAGCCTAACTATCATCGCAACGGCACTAGTAGATACTGGTTCTAAAATGGATGAAGTTATCTACGAAGAGTTCAAGGGTACAGGTAACATGGAACTGCACTTGAACCGTAAGATTGCTGAGAAGCGTGTATTCCCTGCGATTGACTTCAACCGCTCAGGTACACGTCGTGAAGAGCTACTGACGAAGACTGACGAACTACAGAAGATGTGGATTCTGCGTAAGATCGTTCACCCAATGGGCGAAATCGACGCAATGGAATTCCTAATCGATAAGCTAGCGATGACGAAGACCAACGATGAGTTCTTCGATGCGATGCGTCGTCAATAGTCTCAGATAAGTTATTCTGCGAAAAGCCACCGTATATCGGTGGCTTTTTTATTGCTTTCTCCCGATAGAAGTATCAGAATGAAGGAAATGTTATCGGGAGGTTAACATGCAACAAGGAATGTTGTCGTCATTACTCCTGAGCTTGTCACTTATCACTCTACCTGCGACATTATCTGCCAAGGAAATGCATGAGTCTGTAGTAGAGCAGTGGCTTCAGGATACTCAAATACAGACTAAAGTCTCTGAACTGCTTGATTACGCTGTCAGAGATGAAGTCGACTCGCTTAAATTCGCCCTTGATAGACTTGCTTTGCCTCAACAAGAGGTGGTGCGCTTTCAATTATTGGAAAAGCTTGAAAAGCAAGATGTGATTCTCACGCCTCGAATGGCTCTGTTTGTTGAGTCCCAGATCCGTATGACCCCGACTTATCAAGTGTTAGAGCGAGGTGATGGGTATGAATTTAGTGTACCCGCTTTTAACTTTCCCGTTATTGCGAGTCGCTTGATTAAGCGTTGGAAACAAGACCAAAGTACCTTGGACTTTGTCTTACAAGCTGAACGAAGAGAGCTTAACTTAAAGCAATGGCTTACAGGGCCATCTCAACAAGCTCAAGCACGTGAAGCGCTTTTGATTCGAGAGTTAGACAGCTTATCACCCAACGCGCTTGCTGCATTAGCGGCCCAGTTAACCAAAGCAAATGTGACCAGTTGGTTACCCTCGACGGCCGTGATAGTCAGGTTGGCACAAGTTAGTCAGGATGAGGAAGTGTACAACTTACTCTGGCGGATGAAAGCCGATTACAACAGCCAGTCCGAACTTGAGCGTTTAGCTGCGGTTGGAGACGTTTTTTCCATTCAGCAATTGATGAATGCCACAGTTAACCCATCACTCAAGCCAGAAGCTATTAGTCTACTTACAAAATCTAACCCTCTATCTCCGCAAGTAAAGCAGTTTCTAGTTAGAAAAATGGCGTTATCAGAAGAAGCAACCATGGTTGCTCGAGAGCTTGCTCAACAAGGGCATCAAACCTGGTTGGAAGAGTTAGTATCTTCGAACCATCAGATAAAGACTCGGCAGATTGAACAAGTATTAAAGTAATCTTGCTCACATACCCACACAAAATAGGAGGATCTTAGCGTCCTCCTATTTGTTATACTGCGGACAGTTTAATCAGCCAGCATGAAGGCCTATGAGTTTTAAGGATTTACGCGAATTTATCGACCACCTAGAACAGAAAGGTCGACTTAAACGCATCACTCACCCTGTCGATCCCGCTTATGAAATGACAGAAATCAGCGACCGCACCTTGCGTGCTGGTGGACCTGCGCTGTTGTTTGAGAACCCAATCGGCTACGACGTACCTGTTTTGACTAACCTGTTTGGTACACCAGAGCGTGTCGCAATCGGCATGGGACGTGAAGACGTTAAAGAATTAAGAGAAGTCGGTAAGCTGCTGGCTTATTTAAAAGAACCTGAGCCACCAAAAGGCTTCAAAGACGCTTTAGAAAAACTGCCTGTGTTCAAACAAGTATTGAACATGCCGGCTAAGCGTTTACGTAAAGCACCATGCCAAGACATTGTTTGGCAAGGTGATGAAGTCGACTTGGATAAAATTCCGGTAATGAGCTGCTGGGCAGAAGATGTAGCGCCGCTGCTTACTTGGGGCTTAACCGTAACCAAAGGTCCAAATAAGAAACGTCAGAACCTAGGCATTTACCGTCAGCAGAAAATTGCCAAGAACAAAATCATCATGCGTTGGTTAGCCCATCGTGGTGGTGCGCTTGATCTGCGCGATTGGATGGAAACCAACCCAGGTAAACCTTTCCCAGTTTCGGTCGCGTTTGGTGCAGACCCAGCAACCATTCTTGGCGCAGTAACACCAGTGCCAGATACGCTATCGGAATACGCATTTGCAGGTTTGTTGCGTGGAAGCAAAACGGAAGTCGTGAAGTCAGTCAGTAATGATTTGGAAGTGCCAGCGAGCGCGGAAATCGTGATGGAAGGCTATATCGACCCGAACGAGTTTGCTGATGAAGGTCCTTACGGTGACCATACTGGCTACTATAACGAAAAAGAAAAGCACCACGTATTTACTATTACGCACATTACTATGCGTAAAGACCCTATTTATCACAGCACCTACACAGGTCGTCCGCCAGATGAACCAGCTGTATTGGGTGTGGCATTAAACGAAGTGTTTGTGCCGATTCTGCAAAAGCAATTCCCAGAGATTGAAGACTTCTATCTTCCGCCAGAAGGTTGTTCGTACCGAATGGCCGTCGTCACCATGAAGAAGCAGTACCCAGGACATGCCAAGCGCGTAATGATGGGCGTGTGGTCTTTCTTACGTCAATTCATGTATACCAAGTTTGTTATTGTGTGCGATGAATCGGTAAACGCACGAGATTGGAATGATGTCGTGAAAGCCATGTCAGAGCATATGGACCCTGTGCGTGATACCTTGATGATAGATAACACGCCAATCGACTCGCTCGACTTTGCTTCACCTGTGGTTGGGCTTGGCTCCAAAATGGGCTTGGATGCGACCATTAAATGGGATGCCGAGCTGGCGACGCGAACCGAGGTCACTGAGCGAGACAGCAAAGCGATTACCGAAGCAGAACTAAATGAGTTGAAACAGCAACGCCCTGAGATTGTTGACGTCTATCTACCGGCTACAGCAAACAACCAATTTGCTGTCGTGACTATGAAGAAAGACCAAGCTGGTCAATCCCAAGAATTGATGGAACACATATGGGGCTTCTTTGCTCAGTACACGGATAACAAATTCATCATTTTGTGCGACGATGACGTTAATGCACGAGATTGGAATGACATCATTTGGGCGGTGACAACTCGAATGGACCCAGATAGAGACACGATTCAAGTGCTTGGTAAGACTGAGAGTTCATCCAAATTAGGACTGGATGCGACCAACAAGTTCGAATCTGAAGTCACGCGCGAGTGGGGTACGCCTATCAAAAAAGATCCTAAACTTGTGGCTAAAGTCGATGAGATTTGGGACCAGTTAGGTATTCTATGAGTCATCAAGTCCACCTTCTACCAATGGACGTTACATTCCAAGTAAAAGAAGGGGAGACGGTGTTGGAAGCTGCGCTCAACAACAATATTCGCTTCCCACACCGTTGCCAAGTTGGCGCTTGCGCCATGTGCATGTGTAAAAAGCTAACGGGCGAGGTGAGCTATCACCTCGAACCTATGCTAACCGAAAAAGAGCAACAGCAAGGTTGGATATTCCCTTGCCAAGCCTATACAGAAAGTAATTTAGTGCTTACTTTTGACGAGTAAGCGAGAGGAACACCATGACCATCCAATGTAAAGTAAAGTCTATTCAGCCGTTAGCTTGTAATACTTACCAAATCCTTCTTCATCCAGAATCACCAGTGCCTTTTAAAGCGGGTCAGTACCTAATGGTGGTGATGGGTGAAAAAGACAAACGTCCTTTCTCTATCGCAAGCAGCCCTTGTCGTCATGAAGGTGAACTTGAACTGCACATCGGTGCTGCGGAACACAACGCTTATGCACAAGAAGTTGTCGAAGCAATGCAAGCGGCGCTTGAAACTGATGGTCAGATTGAAATTGATGCGCCACATGGCGATGCTTGGGTTCAAGAAGAAAGCGAACGCCCATTATTATTAATTGCTGGTGGTACAGGCTTCAGTTACGTTCGCTCGATTCTGGATCACTGCGTAGCGCAGAATAAAACCAATCCTATCTATTTATATTGGGGCGCGCGCGATAACTGCCAGCTTTATGCTAAAGACGAACTGGTCGAGATTGCCGACAAGTTTGCCAATGTTCATTTTGTGCCAGTAGTAGAAGAAGCTCCTGCAGACTGGCAAGGTAAAGTTGGTAACGTGCTACAAGCTGTAGCTGAAGATTTCGAAAGCTTAGAAAACTACGATATCTATATTGCAGGTCGTTTTGAAATGGCTGGCGCAGCACGTGAACAGTTCACTCAGAACAAGAAAGCGAAGAGCGAACGTATGTTCGCAGACGCGTACGCATTCATTTAAATACGGCTTTTAAGGCAGAAAAAGAGGGTTTTTTACCCTCTTTTTTGCTTTTTTGATGAAATAGTCATCGAACAGTCATTTTTTTCCATTTTTTTTCAAAAAAGGGTTGCGAACGGAACTGAGTTCCCTATAATGCGCATCCACCGACACGGCAGACGCGATAAGGCTTCAGCAGGGTCGGAGAGGTGAAAGCTTCTACGAAAAATAAAATTGAAAAAGTGTTTGACACTGTCAATTAAATCGCTAGAATGCACCTCCGCTTTGAGAAGAAAAACTTCTCGCAAAGCAAGCTCTTTAACAATATAGACCTATCAATCTGTGTGGGCACTCGTTGATGATAATCC
>NZ_JAWOTW010000026.1:0-41096 GCF_033339075.1 Vibrio sp. 970 | reverse complement strand
TTGGCGCTGGACTAAACAAAGGCCCCCTTTTAGGGGGCTCACACAAAGCCACCTTCTTTAGAAGGTGGTAATTTACTATCTAATGCGCCCATTTTTTTCACTTTTCAAACTTTATATTCCTCATCCAAAATCCCAGATATGAAGCACGAAAAAACACCGCAAAATCGCCGTATAAACTTTAAGCACAAACTAGTTTAGACCCCGGGCCCCTATAGAGTTACAGCCACCATCCAACCCTCAAATGTCGAGTTTGCAAGGGTCTGCAAACTTATGCAACCTGGTTAGTGACACTCTCCCCAAAATCCGCAATATGAATAAGTGTCAGCGCTGGCGTTTTTCCATATGAAGAAGAGATTTATTATGAGTGAAACTATACAAAGCAAACCACTTCCCTCCTTTATCGAGGAACGCCTAGATTTTTATATTCAAGATCTAATCGAACCGAATGAGAACAAAAAACACCTTGTTCTTGGTAAACGCCCACCGTGTAATGCCGTTGTCCTGCAAAGCAATGATTACCTTGCACTGTCTCATAATAAGGAGATTCAAAACGCGCATCGTGATGCGATTTCCCAGCACGATGACAACGTCGTGATGTCCGCGATTTTCTTACAAGACGATGAATCGAAACCTGTATTTGAAACGCAACTAGCCAGTTTCGTTGGTATGCCTAGTTGTCTACTTTCTCAATCTGGTTGGGCTGCGAATGTCGGTTTATTGCAGACTATTTGTGCACCGAACATACCTGTGTACATTGATTTCTTTGCACATATGTCTTTGTGGGAAGGCGCACGTATTGCCGGAGCACAAATTCATCCGTTCATGCATAACAACACCAGTCACCTAAGAAAACAGATTTCACGTCACGGTTCAGGGATCATTGTTGTGGATTCGGTTTACAGCACTATCGGGACCATCGCTCCTCTACGTGATATCTACGAAATAGCACAGGAGTTTGACTGCGGCCTGGTTGTAGATGAATCACACTCTTTAGGTACACACGGTCCACAAGGTGCGGGGATACTGCAGGGTCTTGGCTTAACTCATAAGGTAGATTTTATTACCGTTAGTCTTGCCAAGACATTTGCTTATCGTGCTGGCGCGATTTTAGGCCCAGAAAAACTGGCGAAGACGCTTCCATTTGTGGCGTACCCTGCAATATTTAGTTCTACCGTATTACCGCAAGAGATCATTCGGCTAGAGAAAACACTGGACGTCATAAGAAAATCAGATGATAAGCGAGATATTCTGTTTGAAAGAGCCAAGTCTTTAGCCGTTGGTTTAAAACGCATTGGATTTACTATTCGCAGTGAATCACAAATTATCGCATTAGAATGTGGTAACGAGAGAAACACTGAGCGAGTCCGCGACTTTCTCGAAGAGCGAAATGTTTACGGCGCAGTGTTTTGCCGCCCTGCAACTGGAAGGAACAAAAACATCATCCGTTTTTCAGTCAATGCAGACATGACAGCTGCTGAAGTTGATCATGTACTCACTGTCTGCCAACAAGCATTTGCACACCCTGACTTAGAGTTTGTGTAAGTTAGTGTGTAGATAAAACTAAAGAGCTCAACAGTTTTGCTGAGCTCTTTATTCGTGTTATTCGTTGTGAGCAACTCGCCTCAAGAAAACAAGTCGCGAATGATTAGATCCAGTTTGCGATTTTATCGAACAAACGATTTTTATCCGCCGGTTTTACGATGAAGTCAGACATACCCGAAGACCCAATTTTGTCCAACGTGACAGGTGAACTATCCCCTGTATGCGCAATAATAGGTACCGACGCATAGTTTTTATCCGAGCTTCGAATTCGCCTAGACGCTTCTACACCATCCATAATTGGCATTTCGATATCCATCAGAATGAGATCAACATCTTCTTGCTCTAGTGTATCCAGAGCCTGCTGCCCGTCTTCTTTCTGAATCACTTCAAAGCCTTGCTTTTCAAGTAACATTGCCGTGAATTTACGCAAAGATTCATTATCATCCACGACCATAATTGTGCGCTTATTTGAATTATCTAACGTCACCGAGGCCGTTGGTGTCGATACATAGCTTGAATCATATAAGAGACGCTCAATAGTTGGTTTAGTATTCAATAACCAGGCTTGCGTTTCGATCCAAATAGGTTCATATGCAGCCTTACGTGCTCTCTGAGTCGGATGATGCTCAAAAAGATAAACTATGCGTGCTTCAGTGAAAGACAAGAGAGATTCTAATCTATCCAATTGGTTTGCTCTTGGATCTAAGCTCTCAAGATCGATAAAAATCAGATCGAATTCGAACTCGTACTCTTTCTTTTTGAGTACTTGGTTGGCATCTAAAATCGTCGAGTCAAAGCCCATAAAACGGCTAATATCTGTTACTTTAGACACCAAGATATCTTGGCTAGTCACCGTTAGAATGGTTTTGAGTTTAGTCAGATCGTTTTTGATTTCAGTAACGGTATCAGATGTCGTTAGTGGGAAAGTTAACGTAAATTGAGACCACTCCCCTAACTGAGATTGACACTCAATGTTCCCCCCAAATGAACGCATGACTTTTTTACAAAACGGTAGACCCAAACCATAACTTCCTGATTTGCCAGTGGTGTAAAAGTCTTGAAAGATATTGCGTAGAACATCAGGAGCAATGCCAGCACCATTATCGGTTACAACAATTTGATTAAAGCGTTCTGAACTTATCATGGATACATGTATGTGAAAATCTTCAGATTTACGGTGATGGAAGGCATTCTTGAAGAGGTTATACATAACGTATTTAAGTAATGTATCACTACCTAGAAACTCAAACTCACTTCTCGCATCCAGCGATATGGCAAATCGATCAGTGGCACGTTTATAACTGAAGCTTTCAATTGCCCGTTCAACGACCGAGTGAACTGAATATTTTTTGAAGCTAGAACGAGAAACTCGATTTTCATCAATCGAAGTTAGCAATAAATCGATGGTTTCATTACCCGATTGGATAATGTTCATTGCATCCTGACTCACTTCACGTAATAAGGTGACATCCTCTACACTCATGACGTACTGCTCTTTTCCTGCCTCTTTCATGTTGGGCAAGATCGACTGGATAACATCTATTGAAGTGCAAAGCCCACTCAACGGGTTACGCATTTCATGTGCAATCCCTGCCCCGAATGATTTTGCCAGCGAGACTTTCGCTTCATGTTCAACTTGGTTACGAAAATAGAACAAATTACCGAAGACATAAATAAACAGAAAGATTGGCACATGAGTCCAATCCATGGTCAAGTCAAGATGGAACCCTTTTGCAACCCAAGCGAAGAATGTTGCTAAACCTATCCCAGCAAAGGTTTGAGCAAACATGACCCTAGTAACATGAACCAGTAAAATGTGTAAGAAAATTGCAGACATAAACGACATAACCCATACATTGGACCAGTCATTCATCAGTAACATATAAAAAAAGAAAAACGGTAAGCACAGCGTTATCGTCACTTGGTAGTAAATAGGAACATAATCTCTCCAAGTCGATGATAAGCGGTTTCTAAAAATGATGCCGAAAAACAATAACGAGCAAAACAATCTAAGAGGTAAATTTTCATAAGCCTGTGGAAAGGCAAACTCCCAGACAAAGTAGTACAGCGGAAAGCCAAGAAACCCCATCCAGCCAACGAGAGTTAGGTTTGGTTCTGCATATTGATAAACCTTACGTATCGAGTCCATATAATCTGTTTTGCTTACTCCGCCTGACGCACAATAGTGTGATTTTGATTCACTTTTATCGTTTTATTATTAACTAATTATATATTAATCATCATTTATAAGCAGCGCGAAATGACGTAAACAGCTCGCAATACTTATCTTTAGTTTCAATCTTTTAAGACAGCTACACTTGATTTACAACCAAATAAACAAAGTTGCATATAGTTTAGTGCAATTTTGCGATAATCGCTCTGTATCCAATTGGATGTTAATCTCATTTTGTGCAAGAAACTTAAGTCGCGCCTTTGGCACGACTTTCCAACGATTCAAAAACAGTACTCACCGCATATAGCGTGGTGAAGAACAATTGGCTTGGGATGTGTTATGAATTCTGTCCAGATAAAAAATGTCATTTTTGATGTAGGTAATGTATTGGTACGCTGGTCTCCAGTAGAAATCGTTCGCTTAACATTTGGTGGTTCCGTAGAGTCAGAGAAAATGGCTCAGATGCTATTTTCATCACAAATCTGGAAAGATTTAAATAAAGGGACGATCTCCGAAAGGGAAGCAAAACAGCGTTATCAACGTGAACACCAAGTAACGACGGAAGAAATGGGCCGCTTCTTTTATTATGTAAAACACACTCAAATATTACTTTACGGCAGTATAGAGCTGTTAAAACGAGTAAAAAGAGCCGGATATGGCGTATATGCGCTCACAGACAACATCAACGAAATTGTGGAACACCTTCGTACTACTTATGAGTTTTGGCCACTGTTTGATGGAGCAATCATCTCTTCTGAAGTTCAATTACTAAAACCACAAGCGGAGATCTACCAAACTCTACTTTCAAAGTATCAGCTTAACCCCGAAGAGACAGTATTTCTTGATGACATGCCTTACAATGTTGAAGGTGCCCGAGCGGTTGGCATGGCTGCTATTCAGTTTGAAAATGCTCAGCAATGTGAGCTCGAACTAAAAGCCATGGGGGTTAACTTCTAGAAAGCTTTTAATAAAAACATAACTTTAGGGTGTATAAACAAAAAAGAGCAGTGTTGAGACTGCTCTTATCTAGTGTTTCAGAACGCTAGGTTAGGAGTAAATCACGTTTTCCTCAATCCCACTAACTAATGACTGGGCGTTCTTCCAACGGAATACTTTTTCTAACACCTCTTTGCCATCAGGTGCGCGCCAAGTTCGCTCTTGATCCTCTTGTCCACCAATGTGGCGATAGAATTCAATCGCAGAAATGTTTTGCGACACAACTTCTAAATAAAGACCTGTGTCTTTAAAGTACTGCTGTTGCCATTCGGCGACAGCAAGTAATAGCTGCTTACCAATCCCACGACCACGGTAACTGTCATCAACATGCAATGCGTCAATAAAGGTTCCACGCTCGAAATCATGGTTGCCGAACACACAAACAAAGCCAAGTAGCAAACCTCCCTCCTCCGCCAAGACAATGTGCTGATTGAATGGTGGGTTGGTCAAACGGGTTTGCCAAATCAGTAGTTTGTCGTCAATCGCTTCTTTCTCAAGATAGTTATCACTAAGAATGCCACGGTAATGACGCTTCCAGCTATCCGCATGAAGATGCGCAATGCGCTCGTAGTCCTTATATTCCGCTAATCGTAAATCCATTACGTATTCCTATTTTCTTACATTTTTGCTTCTTTATAGAGTCTCGGTATATTCCACCTTTATAACACTTGTTTCTTGGCAGATTTTATACACCTTAAGCCAGAGCTCATTTTTTAATACTACTCATTATTCAATTAAAAGCAAAATATCCCATCAAGTTCCTTAATCTACACCCAAAGGAATAGTCACATTTGTCTAACTTTAATTTGACTTACATGTGTACGCTGATATTCTAGCGAACAGTTGTTAGCTCAAAGTTAGGGATACACCTGTGACTCAAAACAAACCACCTATTATCTGGTTGAATACATTAATATTTTCTGCCAGTTTTGTTCTGACTTTTATTGTAATGCCTTGGTATGCATATCATTTTGGACTAGGTTGGGAACATCTAATTTGGGGAGTGATTGCATTTAGTTTCACTAACCTTTCTATTACAGCAGGCTATCATCGTCTCTGGAGCCACAAAACGTACGAAGCTCATCCTATTTTGCGCGCCATTTTTGCGATTGGAGGAGCATTTTCTTTGCAAAATAGTGCATTACATTGGTCTTCTGATCATCGTGTGCATCACAAACATGTCGACAATAACGATAAAGATCCGTACTCAGCCAAGCGGGGTTTTTGGTATTCTCACATTGGGTGGATGTTACGTGATTACAATAAGTCAAAGGAAAACGAATATACAAACTGCCGTGACCTAAAGCGCGACAAAATCGTCATGTGGCAGCATAAGTATTATGTTCCACTTGCCCTACTGACTAATATTGGTTTCCCAGTCATGCTCGGACTGATCTACGGTGATATCTGGGGGATGTTATTGGTCGTTGGTGCGGCTCGACTCTTTATGAGTCACCATACGACTTTTTTCATTAACTCCCTCGCACATATTTGGGGTAAGCAAACTTTCACAGACAAAAACACTGCTCGCGATAATGGTGTACTCGCCTTTTTCACATTTGGAGAGGGTTACCATAATTTCCATCATATTTTCGAGAATGACTATCGCAATGGCGTGTATTGGTGGCATTACGACCCAACGAAGTGGTTGATAAAGTCATGTTCTTGGCTAGGACTCACATCTAAGTTGCGCACAACGCCTACATTTAGAATTGAAAAAGCCCGTGCGAGTCAACTTTTGAAGAAAGCAAGAGAAAAGCTAGAATCGAAACCGAACACGCAAACAATCCTCGATCAGCTGCAGCACGAGTTTGATACTCTAGTTCATCACATGCAGGAATACTACGAGATGCGCAAAGAAGTACTCGGTGCCAAAACTGCCAGTGTGGTAAAGAAATACGAATGTTCTGTAACGAAAATGAAGTACCAGCAAATTAAAGCAGAGTTCGAACGGCAGCAACGTAGTTGGAACCTTATGGTTCGTCGATACGCATAGTTTATCCTCATTCTTACGATTACTTAGCTTCGCTTCGGCGAAGCTTTTTTGTTGTGAAGAGTGTTTTCCAATAATTGCTTATTGAGTAAAGTCTTTTTCCTATTGTGAATCAATTCACTCATTATTCATTCACTTTCCTAGTCATATTTTCCTTCCTATAAATAGCTTCAAACCAGCACATAACACTTAGAAAACCAAATTCCAACAATACAATCTAACGAAATTATTTATTAAATTATTATTTGTCTCAGATCATGCAAGCCCCATATTTGTCTCGTGCCACAGCTAAGAATTCTGTAAATTCCTTGTCATAAACTGAAACAGTTTCTTTCTTTTTTACATAACATTCGGAGATCCCTATGTTAGAGCTCTTAATTGGCTTAGTGGTTACCATTGCGGTGGGTTACTTTATTGTCAAAGGCTATAAAGCTGCGGGCGTGTTACTGACCGCTGGTATTGCTTTACTTCTTATGACTGGCGTTTTGGGGCACGACGTGCTGCCGTCAAAAATCACCTCAACTGGTAACATGGTGACAGATGCGCTTGAATACGTGAAATACATGCTTCAATACCGCGGTGGCGGTCTTGGTATGCAAATCATGCTGCTTTGTGGTTTTGCGTCATACATGACTCATATCGGCGCGAACAACGTGGTAGTGAAACAGTTCTCTAAACCGCTTTCTGTCATCAAGTCTCCTTACGTCCTTTTGGTAGCGGCTTACATTGTGGCGTGTTTAATGTCTCTTGCGGTAAGTTCTGCAACAGGCCTTGGCGTACTATTAATGGCGACATTATTCCCAATGATGGTCGCGATGGGCATTTCTCGTCCAGCAGCCGTTGCAGTGTGTGCCTCTCCAGCGGCAATCATCCTTTCTCCTACTTCTGGTGATGTTGTTATCGCAGCAGAAAAGTCTGGTTTAGAGCTTGATGTGTTTGCGGTACAAACTGTGTTGCCTGTTTCTATTTGCGCAATCATCGTCATGGCAGCGGCAGCGTTCTTCTGGAACAAATACTTAGATAAGAAAGAAAATACACCAATGGAAAAAATTGATGTATCAGAGATCAAAGCTGACGCACCAGCGTTTTATGCAGCTCTTCCTTTTCTACCTATCATCGGCGTTTTCCTATTCAACGGTCGTACCATTCCAGGACTTAGTCTAGACATCTACACTATTGTGGTTGGTTCGATTTTCCTTGGAGCTCTGATCCATTATGTTGTAAATAAGTTCGATGGTAAGAAATCACTAGAAGATTTAGATTCTTGTTACGCAGGCATGGCTGATGCGTTCAAAGGCGTTGTGATGCTTTTGGTTGCCGCAGGGGTTTTTGCACAAGGTCTGATGTCTATCGGAGCTATCGATAACCTACTTCATCTAGCAGATAATGCTGGTGCAGGCGGCGTTGCTTTAATGCTTATTCTAACTGCATTGACAGTTGCAGCAGCAATTGCAACGGGTTCGGGTAACGCGCCTTTTTATGCGTTCGTGGAGTTAGCACCATCTTTGGCTGCGAAAATGGGATTAAACCCTGCTTTCCTAATTATCCCGATGCTTCAAGCATCAAACCTAGGCCGTACTATCTCACCAGTATCTGGCGTAATCGTTGCGACATCAGGTATGGCAAACATCAGCCCGTTTGAGGTTGTAAAACGCACATCCGTTCCAGTTCTAGCAGGCCTTATCACGGTGATTATTGGTACTATGGTGCTTGTTCCAATGAGTGCCTAACGGTATTGCCACGATCAAACTAAAAGCAATATCCGAACAAAATTACGTTTAATTAAAAACGCCAGCAAATGCGCTGGCGTTTTTTTTATTCTAATGTGTTGATTTACGCTGACTTAAATCGGTCAGGAATCTTAGTGATGCTCTCTCTGTAGCTAAACCATAAGTAGGTAACGGCAAGCGAAAAGAATAAATATGAAAGTGCGAATACGATTGGAGACGTGATTAATTCCGCGGACATTCCCCACATCACACCGACTACGGTTATCGTCAACTTAGAAAGCATACCGCAAATGAGTAGGAATAAAGCAAGCTGTGGAAAGCGCGAGCTGCGAAATGCGAAGAAATAACAGCTACCTACCGCTAAAGAAGCAATAGATAAGCCCAACATAAATGAATGGATGTGGTCTGCTGATGCGATACCAGCGGATACCGAAGCCATGAGTAATAGGAACAGTTTCATAAGTCACCTCACAACAAATCTAAAAAGCATCCCTTCATAAATGAAAACTCATTTTTCACTATATTCTGCGCCTAAAATCAGCAATTACAAGTTACTTTTTTGCTCACTTAATGAACACAAAAGCTAATCAGCTTCAATTATTACAAAAGGTTAACAATTAAAAATTAAGAAACCCTTTGCATCTGATACTTACGACAGTTAGATGATAAATTCGCCATTTTTGTTACAGATGGTTAACATGGAAACATTTTGAAATTTTTTATTTGAAATGTGAACTGTGCACTCAACAGCGTAAAACCTCTCTGTCTTGACTCATCATTCGTTATTAGCGAACAAAAAATATCACTTTTTTACAACGTTCTTACTACATACAAAACCATGAATTCACATCCACTTTTAATGTTGCAAATTATTTTATCAGTAACCGTAAAAAGAGATTCCAATCACATATTTATTGGTTATAATCCGCGCTCATTGCGTTAAACGTTGAAAAACGCAAACTAATTTTGAGAAAAAACATCTTTAAACCAACCTTCTTTGCGGCATTGCCAATAAGAGGAAAAACTGAGAATAAAAATGAGCAAGATTGATAAAGCTATGCGCATCCTGTTAGCAGGGTTCTGTATCAACCTTTGTCTTGGCATCCTGTATGCTTGGAGTGTATTCAACAAGGCACTGGTAACTGAATCAGGCTGGAGTGCTGCAGAAGCTTCTGCACCTTACGCAACTGCAACCATCACTTTCTCTATCTGTCTTCTTATTGCAGGTATTCTTCAAGACCGCATGGGCCCTCGAATGATCCTTATCCTAGGTACTATTCTTACAGGTCTGGGCATGATCGCTTCTGGCTTTGTGAACTCTCCACTAATGTTGAACATTACATTCGGTGTGATCACAGGTGCAGGTATCGGTTTTGGTTACGCATGCCTATCACCTTCTGCAATGAAGTGGTTCCACGCTTCGAAGAAAGGTATGGTTAACGGCATTATTGCGGCAGGTTTTGGTCTAGCGGCTATTTACCTTGCGCCAGTAACTTCTGCGCTAATAGACAGCATGGGCATTCAAACTAGCTTTATGGTTCTTGGTGTTGGTATCCTAGCGATTGCGGTTCCTCTTGCAGCAACCATCAACAACCCACCAGCAGACTACACACCTGCGGAGCCTAAAGTAAAAGAAGGCCAAGCACCTAAAGCGGTGAAAAAGTCAGATGACTTAACTTGGAAAGCAATGTTGAAAACGCCACAGTTCTACTCTCTATGGATCATGTACGCGTTTGCAGCTTCTGTTGGTCTAATGATCATCGGTAACATCACGACAATCGCAAGCGTTCAAGCAAACTTGCCAAACGCGGTTTACCTAGCGTCTATTCTTGCTGTATTTAACTCTGGCGGTCGTGTTGCCGCGGGTATGCTTGCAGATAAAATCGGCGGTGTTCGTACGCTTCTACTTGCGTTCGTTCTACAAGGCGTAAACATGGTGCTGTTCGCGACGTTCGACTCTGAGTTTACACTGATCATCGGTACAGCAATCGCAGCGGTAGGTTACGGTACACTTCTAGCGGTATTCCCTACTCTAACGGCTGAGTTCTACGGTCTGAAAAACTACGGCACTAACTACGGCGTACTTTACACAGCATGGGGTATCGGTGGTGCAATCGGCGCAGCGGTTGTTGGTTTCTCGATGACAAATGGCGACGGCTACACCTTGGCTTACACAATTTCTTCGGCAATGATGGCAGTATGTATCGTACTTGCGTTCATCACTAAGCCATTGTCTGAAGCGAAAGTAGCACAGCTAAAAAACGCATAATTGCGAATTGATTTGATAGCAAAAAGGCTTAACCTATGGGTTAAGCCTTTTTTTGTTATCGGTCGTTTATGGAAAGCCCTATCGAACTTGCACCAGACTACTATCTAGAGAACTTCTTTAAGCTGACTCATCACGCAGTAACTTGGTACAGCGATTTACTGACCAAGGAAGAACACGCATGGCTTTGCTCGTTTGATTCTTTGAGCAAACACACCCAGTGCCTTTTGGTGCGTTTATACAGCCGAAAGGGATGTTGGTTTCGAAGTGATAAGCTGAGTTATCAAGAAATACCTTCTATCAATGAAGCACTGGCAGAATTGAGTCAGCATGAGTTTGTAGCCCTTTCCCCACCCCTTTCTCATCAAGAGTTAGCGGCTAATTTACTGACCAAACCAGAAATCTCCGCGCTTTATCCCGAACTGCCGAAATCACTCAAGAAAGACGCCCTTGTCGAACATTTGAGTAATACGGAATTTGATCGTATAGAGCGGCTTGAGTTTACGATCGTCAAACTCAATTCTGCTCATATGATCGACGTGTTACTCACTCTGTTTTTTGCCAACACCCATCAAGACTTAAGTCAGTTTGTGCTTGATGACTTAGGTTTGCATCAGTTCGAGCAATATCAATTGAGTAAAGTGCGCCGTTTCTTTGATTCACGTGAGCAAATAGACCGCTTAATTGAACTGAGCCAGTTGGCCAACCTGTACTGGCAATTTGACCGAAAAGACAAAGCCAATCTCGACTTATTAATTGAGGCAATGCCTCAGCCCGTTAAACACCGTTACGTAGATCGTAAACGCGAGCACATGTTGAATGACATAGCACGTGATTACGAACGGCTTAATGATCTAGAGACCGCCCTATATCTATTTGGCCAAACTCAACTCACACCGAGCCGAGAACGACGCGCACGTATCTATGACAAATTAAACCATGATGATTTATTTTGTGACATTGTCACAGATATGCTTAACTCACCGATCGATGTGTCTGAGATCGAAGTTGCACAAAAACTTGAGCAACGGTTAAAACGAAAACAAGGCGAGAAAGTGCCAAGAGTGACGAAGCCAACCTGTACGGAATACCGCCTTGAACTGGATTTATCTCAACAGAGAGTCGAACTCGCCAGCAAAGCGTATTTTGAGTCCTTAGGCTGGACTGTATTTTACGCCGAAAATGCACTGCTTAATGCATTACTTGGTCTCACTTTTTGGGATGCGATTTTTGCTCCTATTGAAGGGGCATTCATTAACGCTTATCAACACCGTCCTTTAGATTTATATCACTCGGATTTTGTTACCAAGCGCCAAGCTTTGATAGACACCGCTTTTGCCGAACTAGAAGCGGGCAACACCCAGATGTTATTGACAAAATACGATGAGAAGTTTGGCATCAGTAATCCATTTGTACATTGGAATTTAATAAGTAAAGAGCTACTCGAAACAGCACTCAACACTATCCCAACCAATATGCTGATGGCGCTGTTCAAAATACAATTGAGCGACCTTAAGCTTTACCGTAATGGGATGCCGGATCTCATTGCTTTTAAAGAAAACGAGTTCGAGTGGATTGAAGTGAAAGGCCCTGGCGATAAACTCCAGGATAACCAATGGCGTTGGATCAAAGAGTTTACTCGCCTTAATGTCCCGTTTGCGGTGTGTTACGTCGCAGCAACTTAACTTACTCTATATAAAGAGCTTGGTGTTTGTTCACTCAAACCGCCCCTCGGTTATCGCCCCTTGCTCTTTTTTCTAAACATTTTTTCGTTTCTTCACGATCGCTTCACGCTTCTTCACACAAAATGCGCTTCTACTCACTAAGTTGATTTGAAGAGGCAAAATAAAATGAACAAAACACTTCTTGCGTTACTTGTTACCTGCTCAGTTTCGGTATCTGCGGCTCCTTATGTAGGTCTGGAATATGGACTAGGCACCACTGACCATGATTTGGAACCTCACTTTTCAACTGACAACGTAACACTCAACCCTGAGCTTGAAGACGGTATTTTCTCAGGCTTTGTCGGTTACGCATTTAATGACAACTGGGCATTGGAACTGGGTTACAGCCAGTTTGACCTTGATGATAGTCGTTCAAAAAACCTAGGTATCAAGTCAATCGATGGCAAAGATTACCATCATGAAATGGATTGGGATGCGTCAATCAAAGCCAAGCAAGTGTCGTTGGCTCCTGTGTTTAACTATGCATTAAATGATAAATGGACAACAAAATTCAAAGCGGGTCTAACGTACACGGAATACAACGCCAAGGTTTCTAAACATCAAGAATACGAACTTGTCACGAACGACGATGTGGAAATGACCAACACGCTTTTCCATAGCGCGGAGAAAAACAACGAGCTAGGCGCAATGTTCTCAGTGGGTGCGGAATACAGAATTTTCCCGCAGCTCACCATAGGTGTAAACGCAAAATACCAACTAGACAGCTACGCAAACACTGCATCCTTTAATGTAGGCACAACTTATTACTTCTAATATCAGGAGAGGATAATGAAAAGAGTATTGTTAACATCCATGCTTGCCCTACTTTCAAGCTCGGCTTTCGCCGCGTTTAATGGCCCAGAAGTCAGTGCAATCAATACGGTGAAAGAGGCGCGCAACGCAACCGACGACAGCGCTGTAGTGCTAACCGGGCATATTGTTCAATCATTTGGTAACGAGACTTACTTGTTCAAAGACAACACTGGTGAAATCGAAGTAGAGATCGACAACGAAGATTGGATGGGTCAAGAAGTGACACCAAAAGATACCGTAATGATTCGAGGAGAGGTTGACTCAGATTGGACAACTACGCAGATAGACGTTGAGACCATTCAAAAACGTTAAGAAGTTGACGATACCTCAACACAAGCAACACAGCCACATTTTAGTGGCTGTGTTAAGCAATAATCATGGAAAACGCTCGTTTAGCTAGTCAAGCAAGGACAATCTTGCGGTACGACTAATCGTATACTCTTAGGCTGAACATCAAATCTAATGGTTCTCGAATGATAGGGTTCTCCATCTAAATTAAGAGGTAATGGATTCGGGAAGTCTATCTCCAACCAGCTTGCTCTTGTGTACTTCACAAACTCTCCTTTCTCACTCGGGTTATTGATCTCGTCGATTACTTTAGGCAGCTCATGAGGTAAAAATGGGCGCACCAATGTTAGATCCATCAGCCCATCATTAATCATCGCTTTTGGAGCTAACTCTTGCCCACCTCCAGCAAGGCGCCCATTACAAAACGCACCGAGCAACATTTCTCCCTGATACGCACCACCTTCAATCGTTATTGTTCCGTCATATGGTTTAAAGCCAAGTGCTTTTACAACACCAGTTAGCGTGTAAGCTCCACCGCCAAGAAAGTTTTTGAGTTCAACAGGCGTTTCTGCTGTAACTTCTGCGCCAAACCCTGCTGTTGCCACGTTAATAAAGCAGCGATCGTTCGCTTTGACGCAATCGACCAAAGCGGACTGCCCCTCAACAGCAAGAGATAAAGACGCCTTAATGGAATTAGGTACTTGAATAGCGGTAGCAAAGTCATTGGCGGTACCAAGGGGAATAATGGCTAACTCAGGGCGTTTTTCTTCGTCAATTTGAATAACCGCAGAAGCCGCCTCATTGACGGTTCCATCGCCACCAGCGACAACAATACGTTCAATGCCTTCATCAACCGCTTCTTTCACTAGCCGCGGCATGTCTTGAGATTCCCACGTCACACGCACCTGTACGTCGATGCCTTTTTCTCTCATTTTCATGATTGCATCTCTTAACTCTGAATTCCCAGCTTTTTTTCCGTTAAGGATGGCACGTATTGTCTTTTTCATTGCACTTCCTATTGGTTGATGACTTTTCCTGCTTGCTTAATCTGTGAACGCAACCACTGATGGGCGCTGTCGTTTGTGCGACTAGGATGCCAGATTGTACAAAGCTCATACATTTGTTCATCAAATGGCATTGATAAAGATTTAACATGATAGGTGTTATTGAACAAGTTGATCATCGACTCTGGCATTAAACCAATGTATTCACTACCACAAATAATTGGGAGCATTTCTAGTACGCCTGAGGCTCGATACTTAATCTTTCTCTTATCCAAGTCGACAATGTCATCTGCGTTTAACAAGCTCTTACGACTCTGCCACTGCGAAACCACTACGTGTTCTTCTTCAAAAAATTGTTCAGCCGTAATCTCGTCATTCAGGCGTGGATGCGCTTCGCTACATACCACCACCAAACGCTCCGTAAGTACAGTTTCCAGTTTTAGCACCGTTCTTGCTCTTGGTGTGATATCAATGATCAAATCGTATCGTTGTAACCGCAGATCACTTTCAAAATCTTCCGTAAAAAGCGGATGCACTTCTAATGCAACATTTGGCGCCGACACACGGATTTGTTTCATGACTTGAGGTAGCAACTCAAAACTTGCAACGGACACACAGGCAATAGAAAACACTCGATTCGACACTTTAGGGTCAAACTCACTAGAGGCCGATAATGTCGAAGTGAAATTTTGTACTGAAGCTAGAAGAGCAGGATAAATATCCATCGCAAACGAGGTAGGCTCGACACCTTTAACGCAACGATGAAACAATGGGTCATCGTAGATATCACGTAGCCTTGCAAGCGCTTTACTCACCGCAGGCTGGGTGATGTTTAAACGCGCCGCCGCCCGAGACAAGTTACGCTCTTCATAGATGGCAGTGAAAATGGGAATAAGATTAAGGTCGGTCGGTTTCATGCTATTAAATTTTTCAAAAGTCACTTTCTCTATTTTAATCTAACAGCATGATCCTTCACGTAGCCAAGTGCAATAAATGGGCGGTATCGCTTGTTTTAATGAGTTTTAACTCAATTTTGACGCACTTCATTCACCACATAAACTGGCACCATAGTGCAACGTAAAGCTTGACTTAGGCTCTGCCTAGGTAAGGGGTAAGAAACTCGCTGACTTCCTCGCCGCACAAACCCGTTTCTACCTCTATACCTGCTTGTTTTAGAATCTCAATACCTCGACCACTGTTGCGCGGGTCGGGGTCCAATATGGCTACGACGACTTTGCTTATGCCGGATTTGACTAATGTCACCGCGCAAGCTGGCGTGCGACCAACAAACGAACACGGTTCCAGCGTAACGTATGCCGTCACCGATTCTAACGAGCCTTGATACGCATTCAGCGCTTCCACTTCCGCGTGATTGCCACCAATCGCTTGAGTATGACCTTCAGAAACGATTTGATTGTCTTTCACTAACACGCAGCCAACCGGCGGGTTGGGTTGACATTCAGGAAGCGCATTTTTGGACACTTCCAATGCGCGGCGCATAAACTCTTGGCTCATTTGAACTCTATTCTTTAATAAAAACGAGGCGCTATATTAGCGCCCCGTTTTATTCATTGCCATCTCTTCCAATGACTTTGTCCAATTCTGGTAACGCTCGCGGAATACGGAATTTAAAGCGTTTTTGTTTGGTCTGGACTTTGCGCCACATCGACTTCAGTAAATGAGCGCTATTTTCACCATTTTGCATTCGCGACGCACTTTTTTGCCACGATTCACTCGTATCGGCTTTGGTCATTTCTAGCTCGGCCGTATTTAAACGCAATTGTTTGTACAATATGGTCCTTGCTTCAGACCAACGTTTAGCCTTTAACAAACGGTGGAACGTCAGCCATGCTGGTGTCGGTCTGTTGCGGTAGTAACGTTTAATGGCTACCAATGAAATAATCACAAAACCCAGCAACACAAGCGTGGAAACAATCCATTCAAAGTACGTTCTGATGAAGGACTTCAACGTGTGCTTCGCGGCAAAAGTTTTGCCCTCTAACATCACCGTTTCCACTTGCTGAGTCTTACTGTTCCACCAACGGAACTCATAATCCGGCAGGGTTAATTCACCACCTTGTTGAATCACGTACACGCTCTCTTCTGTGCGTGTTGACTGGTAATCACCACGTGTTTGCGTATCTGTCAAACGGTGGGGTTGAGGATACGCTTGATAACGGGTTGTTGATTCTCCTTTCAACAAGTCTGGTAGCAATACAGATAGTGAATCTTGAGCCGAAATGGTGATTTTACGCGTGATTGCATCCCCAACTTTGAGTGACTCAGTGGAGGTATCCCACTCTTGCTTTACCTCTACATCTGTTGCAGAAAACCAAGGTGTCTCACCACTCAGCAGGCCCGATGGCAATACGGTTTTGAACTTAATCGGCTGCGTGTAAAGTGTGCCTGACACCTTCTCGCCGTCCGGCGCCGACACCTGAACGCCCACTGCGACAGGTGGAATCACAAAATCACCAGAAGCTTGAGGATACAAAGTCACTTCCCAGCGTTGACGCGACCAAGTTTGTCCCTCTTTTTGCTCAGTAAAGTTGGTTGCTAGTTGATTACGCTGTTTGGCGATAACATTGGGTATTTCAATATTGCCAATTCTCGTACCACCCGTAAACCAACGCGGCGTTGCCACTTCGATGGTTAAAATAATTTGCTCATTGACGCTAAAACTTGGTGTTTTCCGCTTCTCTCCAGCCGTTGGTTGTTGACCAACCCACGCTTGTAACTCAACACCATGCTCTCGTTGAACGTCACGAATATCTTGAGCCAACACACTACTGCTCAGGAGGAAACCGAAACAGATAACTAACCACAAGGGTAAAGCAAAGTGCGTAAAACGGTGGCTTTTCATCATTGCACCGCCTCCTCTGTATTTTCGTTCGCAGTAGAGGTTGATTCTCCGGTTTCTATTGAACGCAATTGAATCTGAAACTTCGCATTTAAGAAGTATTTAGGATCCGCTTCGACTCGCTTTAACCATTTGTCGGCTAATTCTTGGCTACCTAAGATGTCGTCTGCACTTAACGTCTCTTTAATCATCAACTCCGCTGACGTTTTTTCATCCGCCCCTTCTGCGGTTTGAGGGTTATCGCCTAGCTCGGTTGATGCTTCTTGCTCCGTTCCTGCCTGACTCTCACTCATCCGGTTGATGTCCTCTACAATACCACCAATCACTTTCAAGTTATGCTCAACATCCGGTCTTAGCCTCTCGCTCAACGTTGGCTTGTTGGCTAGGGATTTTAACAAGTCACGTGCAGCCAAATATTCACGCTGACGCGCCAATGCACTCGCCGCATTATAAAGACCGTAATCTCGAACCTCTTCGGACGGGTCGTTTTGCATTTCCAAAAACGCGCTGTGCGCGAGCTCAAACTCGCTAGCGTAGTAGTACGCCGTGCCTTTGCGTAATGGATCGACAAAGTGTTTTGCAGCTTCTAAATACGCTTGTTGGTTGAACAAACGCTGTCCTTGTTGGTCTGGCGTCAGCCACAAATCCCACCACCATTGCGCCACCTTGTCGAAGGTCGTCACTTTTTGCACAACTTGTGGCTGCTCGGCTTTAACAGAAATGTTCTCCGCCATTGCACTGGTCGGCATCAACAGTGTACCGCTCATCATTACAATCACGCACCACTGCACTAACCACCCTTTTCTAAACCACAGCATCATGATCAACGCGATTGGAAACAGAAGTTGATAACCCATGTCTTTCCAAGGCATTGAAGATTCGCCATTAAGCTGCATATTGCGCTCAACGTATCGGTTCAGTTGCTCGATATCACTATTATCGACAGTCACTTCCACCAATCGACCGTTAGTCTGACTAGCCAGTTTTTGTAGAGAATCCAAATCCATTGGGTTGTTACTCACAATGTCAGCATTCCCTGCCGCAAGAATTAACAGTTGATAAGGTTTGCCCGAGAAATACGCTTGGTATTGCTCAATCGTGGCTGGATTAACGCCATCACTCACCAACAGAACGGTGGAGCCTGGTTGACCTTGCAATTGTTGATCAATTAACGGCAAGGCTTTTTCGGCAAGCTTACCTTGCACGGGCATAATTTCTGGCGTAATGGCCGCCAAAAATGGGTCAAATACTTTGCTGTCTTGAGTTATAGGCATTGCGACATGAGCACTGCCCGCGAACACGACTAAACCCGTTTTTCCGCCTTTTCGCACGGCTAGCAAATCGCGTACTTTCTGTTTGGAACGCTCAAGGCGGCTTGGTGGGAGATCTTTTTGCAGCATCGAGTCGCTGTTATCAAGCACCACAAGCATAGAGGCTTTATCTTCGCCAAAGGGAGAAGGTTCTCGTTGCCACGTTGGGCCTGCACAAATCACAATGGCGATGAACACAATCAGCATCAAGAGCTTAAGCGGCAGTTGCTTACGCCAGCCTCGCTCACCTATCGTCAAAGCATTGCGTAAATGTTCGGGCAGAATATCCTTCCAGCTTGGCTCGCTTTCTTCTCGCCAGCGTAACCACACCAAGAAAAACATGGGGATCAAAGCCAGTAACCACAGTGGTCGAATAAAATGAAACTGCGTAAAGAATTGCGTCCAACTAAGAGAATCAAACATCGCTCTCTCCTAATGATGATCGTGTAACAGCCCTTCTTTTAAGTGTTGCGACGCTGAACGCGAGCAAATGCATGATGACCACTAACGCCATCAAGTAATGGTGAAGGCTTTGTTTTGGGCGGTATGTGGTGCTTTCGTAAAGTTGAGGTTCCAGTTTGCCAATTTCGTCGTAGGCAGCCGATAGTTCATCACGGTTGAGTGCTTCAAACGCTTCACCGCCAGATTCTTTCGCAATGCGATGAATCGTGTCCATATCCAACGCGGTTTCACCTATCGTTTCCGGATCGCCCATCGCAATGACGTGTACTCTCACGCCTTTGGCTTTCGCAACTTTCGCCGCATCAATCGGTTCAACAAAACTGCCCGTGTCGTTACCATCGGTTAATACAATCGCGACTTTTTCACGGTTTTGGTCTTGTTCTAAAGCACTACGCGACTTATCGCTTTGCTCAAAAACTTTAATCGCTAAGCCAATCGCATCACCAAGATGGGTACTCTGCCCTGCCATTGCCACATCGGTTTGGTTAAGCAGTTCGAGCCACACTTTTTGGTCTGCGGTAAATGGCGTTTGCACGAAAGCAGCATCACCAAAAAGCACCAAGCCTAATCGGTCACCTTTACGAGACTGAACAAACTCCGACAGCACTTCTTTTGCCGCATCAAGACGAGAAATTTTTTCGCCTGTACGTGAGGTGAAATCTGGCTCGGCCATGGAGCCCGAAAGATCCACCACCACCATCACATCGCGGCCTAAACTCGCGCGAACTTGAGGCTCGCCTAACACGGTGGGTTTTGCCATCGCACACACCACCAAAAGCCATGAAAGAATTAACGTTGCTCGCTGCCACCAACTCGGGGTCAACTGGCTTGCACCTTCTGATGGCGTCTCGCCAATCGCTTCCACCAGCTGACTAAAAAACGGCACTTTGATCGCCATTTGCTTAGTGCGATATGCGGGCACCAAGTAGTACACCACCAACGGCAAGGGCAAAACCAGAAACCACATTGGGTGAGCAAATTCAAAACCAGACAAACCAGTTATCGATGCAAGAAGATCATTCATGTTGACCTCCCTGATGTGCTTTGCGTTTCAATCGTGGTGATTTATTTGCCGCGCTTTTTTGAGCATCACAACGGTGCTCACTCACCCAGTTTTTCGCACGAGCAATAAGCGTTACTCGCTCTTCGTTGGTTAGCGTAACGCTTGGGTCAACAATACTTTGTAGCCAGCACTTTGAAAGCTCATCGTTAAAAACCATTTGCGAGTTTGCTTGAGAATCTTCGGTTTGCGGATACAGCGCATCGAGCTTGCGCAGAAAGGCGGTATCAAACAATTTCGCGTTGCGGCTATCAATATGAATCAGCACTACTTTAAGCACAGAGAACAATACTTTTGGCATGTCTTTGTCGCTCGATTTGATTTGCGAAATCGCCAGTAGAGCTTCTTTTCGGTAACGATTATGCCACCATTGCCGAGCCAATCGATATACGACATACACCAATGCAATGAGCACAACCGCCGCTAAAATTTTCCAGCCAATAGTTTGCGGGTACCAACTCACGCTGGGTGGTACAGCCACATCATGCAGCTCTCTGAGTATGTAGGTACTCGGAGGCGTAGGAAGATCACTCATTTAACGCCCTCCTACCAGTTTTTGGAATTGTTTAATGTGCTCACCTGTCGTATCGAGTTCGATGTGCGGAAGGTGTTTCATCGCCATAAGTTGAGAGAGTGATTGACGCTGTAAGCTAGTTCGAGCCTCAAGCTTTGCGCTCGCAGCTTCTACCTTTGCTTTGCTGTCTAAATTGAGTTGATACTGCCCATCACCAACCACCCATTTCGATTTTGCCAAATCGTCTGGTAGCGCTTGTTCTAATGGGTCACAGACCATCACTGCAAGAACATCGTTGTGCTGTTGTAGCTGTTTAAGGTGATCAAGATGGTGCTCCTCGCAGTCGCTCCAGTCGCTGATAAAAATCAAAGTAGATTGCTTGAGCTTCATGCGTTTAATAAGCTCAATCCATTGACTGAACGTTGCTTTTTCGGAATTGCGGGAGTCCACATTGAGCGATTGATTGGCTTTAGCGAGACGTTTAAGTTGCGCCAGAAGATCGTTTTGCGAACGCTGTGCCTTGCTGTGAAACAACGCCTGCTGGGATGCGATGACAAAACCGACTCGGTCGCCATCTTTTAATACTCGCCACCCACACATCGCTGCGATCTCTGCCGCGACAACTGATTTCATTACTTGCGTCGAAGCAAAAAACATTGTGCTTCTCTGGTCGACACACACGATTACGTTGCGATCTTTTTCTTCTGTATAACTGCGTACATGCGGCTTACCCGTACGCATCGTAACTTTCCAATCAAGGTTACGAATATCGTCACCCAATTGGTAATGGCGCAGCTCTTCGAAGTTCAATCCACGACCGCGAAACAACGAATTGTGTCGGCCAGAGAGTACGCTACCCGCCTTTAGGTGAGGAAGTAAACTGAATGATTCTGCTTGTGCTTGCAGACGTACTAAACGAGCGTAATCGCAGTACAAACGGGGATCCATCCCCTGTGATTTTGGCGCAAGAGTTGGCTTAGCCATAATGCCTCCCACTTACCCAATTTCTACACAATCTAGCAGCTCTTGTACGACTCGTTGGTGATCGACTCCGTCTGCTAGTGCGTCGTAGGTCAAAGAAAAACGGTGGCCCAATACAGACGGAACCATGGCACGCACATCGTCAGGAGTCACATGGTCACGTCCTTGCATCCACGCATACGCACGAGCGCATTTGTCGAGTGCGATGGAAGCACGAGGACTAGAGCCAATCTCAATCCATTTTGCTAATTTTGAATCGGCATAACGCTCTGGCTTACGAGTCGCCATCACTAACGCAACGATGTAGTTTTCCACTAGGTCCGATACCACGATGTTTGGTAACTGACGGCGCGCTTCTAGCACCACGTCTGGCTCAATGTGTTTTGGCGTAATAATTTCGCTGCTGGTTTCCGCACCCAATTCTTCACTGCGCACCAAACGAATGATGTCACGTTCGGCGTCATCTTCTGGATAATCGACGGTAACCTTCATGATAAAGCGGTCCATTTGCGCTTCTGGCAGTGGGTACGTGCCCTCTTGCTCTACTGGGTTTTGCGTTGCAAGCACCATAAATAAGTCCGGCAATACGTGAGTTTTATCGCCTACCGTGATTGTGCCTTCGGCCATGGCTTCAAGCAGTGCCGCTTGTACTTTGGCTGGTGCACGGTTGACCTCATCAGCAAGTACAATGCTGTTAAAAATTGGCCCTGGCTGAAAGTGTAGTTGCGGCTTGCCATCCAGCTCTTGATAAACCTCAGTGCCCGTCACATCAGATGGTAAAAGATCCGGCGTAAACTGGATTCGACCAAAACTGGTGTTTAACAAGTTCGCCAACGATTTTACGGAACGTGTTTTTGCCGTTCCCGGTAAACCTTCTAGCAGAATATGCCCATTTGTTAATAACCCGATGACTAAAGCTCGAACCACGTGGCTTTGTCCAATGACGCTTTTTTCTGTTTGTTCGATGAGTTCTTTTATCGCTTGTTGTGCGTGGTTCATAGGATACCTTTTCAATGGTTTAAGCCGTCTTTTCGATAGTTAAGTATAAGAACAAATGAAATAACTTAAGGTTATATTCACTATGTTATCTTTGCGGTTCTTGAGATTGGAGAAGTTGTGCAAGACCAACCAACATCGGTAACGCATAATCAAAGAACATTTTGACTCCCGAACACAAATAGTTTAGACCACTCTCACCATTCGGCGTTTTGATCAAACGGTTTTTTGGGCACTCACCCCAACAATAAGGCAAGTAAGGGCATTGCTTACAATACGTCGGCAATGAATCGCGTTTTGCCATGCCAAAAGTATATTGTCTTGTAGAGAAGGCCATTTCATTCAGTGAGTGTTCATGAATGTTGGCGAGTTTGTATTCTGGATACACATAGTGGTCGCAACTGAACACGTCGCCATTGTGCTCAATCGCCAACCCTTTGCCACAAAACTCCGCCGTCACGCAAAGCTGAGACGGTTTCCCCATTACTTGCGCCACCGCGGTTTCAAACAGATTAACCAGCACACGGCCAAGATCGTTATTCACCCACTCTTCAAAGGTCGCCATTAAAAAGCGTCCCCAGTCTTCAGGATCGACTGACCAATCCGTTACAATCGACATTGGATGCCCCGGTTTAGCCAGATCACTGCCTTTGGTTGGGATCATCTGTTCGTTCCAAAACTGCGGCGCGGTTGTTTGGAAGTTGTTGGCTTCTACCACCGGCGCAAACTGAATATAAGTCACACCCAATTCTTGGGTTAAAAATCGATATACTTCGAGCGGGTATTTCGCATTGTGACGATTCACCGTGACCAACGCGTTGAATTTCACGCCATGCGCTTTGAGCTTATCTACCGCTTTCATCACGAGATCAAACGTTGGCTTACCGCTGCGGGTTTTGCGATATTTGTCGTGCAGCTCTCGTGGTCCATCAATCGACAAGCCAACTAGGAAGTTGTGCTCTTTTAAAAACGCACACCACTCATCGTTTAGCAAAATACAGTTGGTCTGAAGGTCGTTTTCAATGCGAACGCCTTTCGGCTGATATTTCTTTTGCAAAGCTACGACATTGCGGAAATAGTCCAACCCAAGCAGCGTCGGCTCCCCGCCCTGCCATGAGAATACAATTTCTTCGCCATCCTGACTTTCGATATAGCTTTTCACGAACGCTTCCAGTGTTGCGTCGTCCATTTTTGGCTGCTTTTCTTGGTGCAGTAGATTTTCTTTATGCAGATAAAAGCAGTACTGACAATCGATGTTGCACTTTGCTCCGCCTGGCTTTGCCATCACATGGAATCGACGGTCATACGCGCCCAGAACAGGCGCTTTAGACGCCGTTTTAAGAGGAACAATAGGCATAGTAGTAGAATGGCGAGGGGAAATCTTACTCATACGTTTCTCACTATTACATATACCCAAATAACCTCGTGAGCGCTGTACAGCAAAAGTGAAGCTATTTGGGTATATAGCGCTCCAAAAAGCGCTATATAATCTTAATTTACTTAGAAGACTTAGGTACGAACGAACCTGCTTCCATACGAGGCGGGAATTCTTTGAATGTACCCATCACCTCTTTCACTGTATCCATTGCTGGCATCATTAAGAATGAACGCTCGTACATCCAACGAGAATAACCCATGCCTTGATCGCCTCGTTCAAATGGATCAATGCTCAAGTCAAAGATCAGTGGCACACGAAGTTTAGTGAACGGCTTACGCCATACATCCATACCCGTTTCATTCTCTTGAATCATAAAGTGGAACTTGTACTTTCCTTGGCGCAATGCCACAAGATCGCCGTCGTCGCTCCAGTAAACGAACTCATTTCGTGCGGATTTGTCTGACTTACCCGTTAAATATGGCAATTGGTTGTAACCGTCTAGGTGAACTTTGTAGTCCATATCACCAACTTTTTTGCCTTTTAGTAGTTCGTCTTTAACTTTGGTATCACCTGCCGCAGCAACTAGTGTCGGGAAAAAGTCCTCTAATGACATCATGCCGTTGAATGTTTTACCTGCCTCAATTTTTCCAGGCCATTTAATCAACATTGGCACACGGAAACTCCCTTCCCAGCCAGTGTTTTTCTCTGAGCGGAACGGTGTCATCCCTGCATCCGGCCACAAATCAACCATAGGGCCGTTGTCAGTGGTGTAAACAATGATTGTATTGTCATCCACACCTAACTCTTTGATCTTGTTAAGTAGCTGACCGATTTGGTCATCGTGCTGCTTAACACCATCCGCGTAGAAACCGGCACCTGTTTTACCTTGGTATTCTTCAGGAACATGTGTGAAGTTGTGCATGCGAGTGGTGTTAAACCAAGTAAAGAACGGCTTGTCCGCTTTTACTTGCTTTTCTATGAAGCTCTCTGCGGCATCAAGAAACTCACCATCAACATTTTCCATACGCTTACGCGTAAGTGGACCGGTATCTTCGATTTTGCCGTCAGCGTAAGAATGGATAACGCCACGAGGACCAAATTTCTTCTTGAACTCCGGATCTTTAGGGTAATCCACGTTCTCTGGCTCTTCTTCTGCGTTCAAGTGGTATAGGTTGCCGAAGAATTCATCAAAACCGTGGTTGGTAGGAAGATGCTCGTCTCGGTCACCTAAATGGTTCTTACCAAATTGTCCGGTTGCGTAACCCATTTGTTTAAGCACGGTTGCAATCGTCGGATCTTTTTCCGAGATACCTTCCGGAGCGCCTGGTAAGCCCACTTTTGATAGACCTGTACGTTTTGGCATTTGACCAGTGATGAATGCAGAACGGCCTGCTGTCGAGCTTTGCTGTGCGTAGAAGTTAGTGAACTTCGCACCCTCTTTAGCAATGCTATCGATGTTTGGCGTGTTGTACGCCATCATGCCTTGGTTGTAGGTACTAAGGTTCCAGTAACCAACATCATCACCAAAGATGACAAGAATGTTGGGTTTGTCCGCTGCATGTGCAACTGCAGATGCAGCGCCCAAAGCTAACGTACATGCGTTAAGTACGAGTTTTTTACTGCTCGTTTTGGTCGCATTTTTCATATTATCTCCAAGAGTTCGCTAGTGCGTAAAAAATGGTATTCGCTTTTCAATACCATTGTTGATATAAGATAAAGCACTAATTTCAGGCGATAAATGCAGTCAAAATTAGTTAACCTATAAATTAAATTTATGAGTGACGTTATGGACTTGAATTTGATCCAAACTTTTCTTGTTGTTGCGGAGTTTCAATCTTATACAAAAGCCGCGGAACAATTAGGGCTTACACAACCTGCTGTGAGCGCTGCAATAAAGCGTTTAGAGCAAGTCGTAGATAAGCAATTATTCGTTAAAAAAGGACGAGGGATCGCACTAACCTCCACCGCTTATCAATTACTGCCGCAATTCCAGCAAGCGGTTAATATTGTTGACAATGCGATATCTGATAAAAATCATTTTGAAGTGTGTTGTTCGGAAATTTTGTTGCACATTATGGACCCGATAAAGAACACTATTTTTTATGAATCACCACCCGAAAAATTCCTATTATTTGAGCTGTTAAGACAACAAAAAGTCGATCTAGTAATCGATACGGTGATCACGAAAGATGCAGCGTTTATTATTGAAGATGCCTATGAGGAAGAAGCCGTGGTTATCTGTCGTGAGAACCATCCCCGTGTACACGGCACGCTCACAAAAGAGCAATTTTATGAGGAAACTCACTGTTTATTTTCAGGAAAATGGAACAACATGTCGGGGTTCGAGCAACTAGCAAAGGAAACAATTCAAGAAAGAAAAGTCGACTTGATCACATCTTCGCTAGCGGGCATGGCGCTGTATGTCGCCCAAAGAGACAGTTTAGGGATCGTGTCTCAATCTTTTGCAAACAAGTGGAGCAAAGCGCTCAAACTTCAAATTTTGCCCTGCCCCATTTCGATACGCTCTATCCCTTACAAGTTCGTTTACCATAAGCGAGAGGTAAACAACCCAGCCCACATCGCTCTACGTGAAAAAATCAAAGCCAACTTAACGGCAGCCCACTACGAACCAATTTGTTTATAACTCTTGTCAATTGAAGCGTTAGGCGTTTTCGTCATCAAGCTTTCTACAAACCTGAATAGATAGAATTTTACAGATAAAAAAGAGGCTCACGTTAATGAGCCTCTTTCTATATGTGATACTTCACTTAGCTTTTCCTACTTATTTGGGTTCTCTTTTAGTTTCTCCATCACTTGATCGAGCGAGAAGCTTGCTGCTTTTTGCCTTGGTGGGAACTCTTTAAACGTTTCAAGGAATCTGCCTACGTAAGCTTGCGCAGGAACAAGCATGTAAGCACGGTCTAGCATCCAATCGTAGTAAGTGTTAGAAGTGATATCAGCCACTTCGTAAGGATCCATACGCAAGTTGAAGATCTTAGGAACACGAAGTGTGGTGAATGGTTCAGCCCAAATACGCAACGTGCCTTTTGCTCGTTGCTCCATAAAGACCAGCTTCCATTTGTTATAGCGAAGTGCAGTTAAGTCTCCATCATCTGAGAAGTAAAAAATTTCTTCTCGTGGGGCCTTATCCTCTTTACCAGTCAAATATGGTAGGAAGTTATAGCCGTCTAGGTGAACTTTGAATTTCTTACCATTCGCACTATAACCTTTGAGCAATTTCTCTTTGATATTGTCATCACCCGCGGCAGCAACAAACGTTGGCATCCAGTCCATGTGATGCATGATATCATTCGAAACAGAGCCAGCTTTAATTTTACCTGGCCAACGTACCATCGCAGGAACTCGGTACGCACCTTCCCAGTTGGTATTTTTCTCTCCACGGAATGGCGTTGTACCTGCATCTGGCCACGAGTTCATGTGTGGGCCATTATCGGTGGAGTAAAAGACGATTGTGTTGTCTTTAATACCCAAATCATCCACTTTTTTCAGTAGCTGACCTACATGGTTATCATGCTCGACCATACCATCTGCATACTCGCTGATACCTGTTTTTCCAGAGTTCTCTTCTTTCACATGAGTACGGAAGTGCATACGAGTTGCGTTCCACCAGACAAAGAAAGGTTTTTCAGCCTTGACGGCACGATCCATAAAGTCGAGTGCCGCATCTAACGTCTCTTCATCCACGGTTTCCATGCGCTTGCGAGTTAGAGGCCCTGTATCTTCAATTTTGCCATCAGCGTACGAACGGATAACGCCGCGCGGACCGAACTTTTTACGAAACTCAGGATCTTTAGGATAATCGACGTTTTCTGGCTCCTCCTCGGCGTTCAAGTGATAAAGGTTGCCAAAAAATTCATCGAAGCCGTGATTAGTAGGAAGGTGCTCATCTTTATCACCTAAGTGGTTTTTACCAAATTGCCCTGTCATATAGCCCATCGGCTTCAGCATTTCGGCAATGGTTGCGTCCTCTTCCTTCAAGCCAAGATCAGCACCTGGAAGCCCCACTTTACTCAAACCTGTTCTAAGAACGGTTTGGCCCGTAATGAAAGTAGAACGGCCCGCTGTACAAGATTGCTCACCGTAATAGTCAGTGAACATCATGCCTTCTTTGGCGATACTGTCTATATTTGGTGTTTTGTACCCCATCAAGCCAAACGTGTAAGCACTGAGATTGGACTGGCCAATATCATCACCCCAAATGACGAGAATATTTGGTTTCTCTGCTGCGATACTGCTACTTGTCGCACCGATTAAAGCGGCGGCAAGAATCGCTAATCGGCGTTTAACGCCATATTTCGCTGTCATATAAACCTCTGTGTGTATTAGAAAAGTGCTTCCTGCAACAGAATGTATAGTTCACAAATGGCGGATAAGCGAATTTACTAAATGAGAATTCTTTCTATCTTTGCCTAACATTACACCGTTATTTGTAGCTAATACGCACTCCAATAGCACTTTAGTTCAGAGCGCCATCGCATCATTCATCACTACTGGTAATCTCAAGTATTAAGATTGTCTACGCATATCACAGTGCTCATAAAGTACCTGATTGCTTTTATATAAATATTAATGATAATACGTTTTACTACTATTAATAATTAAGGTACCCGTGTGCTTGACTCCAAGGTTTCAAATGGAAAAACTTCCCAATGCCAACACAACGGCGTTCACCATAATGATGAGGAGCTATTACTAGATAAGCGCACTCACTCTGTGGTACTCAATTACTTGCCAAACAAGAAATCTGTTCAGTTAACAAGCATTCAATTTAAGCTGCTGCAAACTCTCACTCACCATCAAGATCAAGTGCTTAGTAAGCATTTTCTTTACGAAACAGTACTAAAACGTGAATTTACTGAACATGATCGAGCACTCGATATGCACATGAGCAGAATGAGAAAGCGTCTAGTTCACGAAGGCGTTCCAACAGACAGAATTCAGACAGTCCACCGCCAGGGTTACATTTTCAAGCGCTCAGACAATCAACAGAAAAATTAACGCTAATTGACCCAACTTTTGGTAATTGACCGCTTATTTTGCTTTAATTAATGCAAATTCTAATCACGTAAAATAACTCAATGAATTTGCGCTTAATTTTTACACTTTGCATTGCTACTTTGTTTGCCGGCTGTGCAACCTATGCTGGTCTTAACTATGACCAACTGTTTGGTCCACAGCTCGTGCGTGAACGCACAGTTGACGTGGAAACCCCTCAAGCAAACTTCTTCCAAAGCGAAGTTAAACCCATTATGGATAACCGCTGTGTCGTCTGCCACGCGTGCTACGATGCACCATGCCAACTTAAGCTCTCTTCTGTTGAGGGCATTGACCGTGGTGCGAGTAAAGCACTGGTATATGAAGGAACAAGACTCACAGCCGCAGCACCAACACGCTTATTCGAAGATGCAGAAACAACCCAAGAGTGGCGCGATGCGGGTTTTCATCCGGTTCTCAACGAACGTGATCAAAGCATGGCAGCCAACATTGACGCAGGCCTTATCGCACGTTTGCTACAGCAAAAAGAGCGCCACCCATTGCCTGACCAAGTCCAGTTAGAAGGCTTTGACTTTTCGATAGACCGAGAGCAAACCTGTCCGACGATTGAAGAATACGAGCAATACGAAAAGGATAACCCGACCTGGGGAATGCCTTTTGGTATGCCAAACCTATCAAACAGTGAATACCACACACTCATGACTTGGTTGGAAAACGGCGCAATAATGAACGTTCACCAACCTGTTAGTGAGAATGAGCAAGCGCAAATAGATAAGTACGAAACATTACTTAACCACTCCGATTTGAAAAATCAGCTGATGGCTAGGTATATATATGAGCATTTGTTTTTATCCCATCTCTACTTTTCGGAACTCGATGAAGATCCCCGATTCTTCACGCTCGTCCGCTCTGCTACACCACCAGGACAGCCCGTCAAACGTATTTCAACGCGTCGCCCGTACGATGATCCAGGGGTTGAACGTGTGTTTTATCGAATTATTCCAGAGCAAGGGACCATAGTAGATAAAACTCACATGCCATTCGCGTTAAACAAGCAACGCATAGAGAACTGGAAAACTTGGTTTATTGATGCTGATTACATGGTTAGTCAGCTACCGAGTTATGAACCAGAAGTTGCTGCAAACCCGATGACATCATTCATCGACCTTCCAGTGAAATCGCGCTTTAAGTTCATGCTAGATAATGCGCAAAATACAATCATGGCATACATCAAAGGCCCAGTTTGTCGTGGCCAACTGGCATTGAATGTTATCAATGATCGCTTTTGGGTGTTTTTCCTTGATCCAGATAAAGCAGACATCCCAGAAGTAAATGAGTTTTACCGATCTCAGGCTGATAATCTAAAACTACCGGCAGAACAAGAGAGTAACACGCTACCTGTTACCAACTGGGTCAAGTACGCGCGTCAGCAAGCTCGCTACCTAGAGGCTAAATCTGAGTTCACTAATAACTGGTTTAAAGAGGGTGAAAACCTATCCACCGATGTAATTTGGGATGGTAATGGCACCAACCATAATGCGGCATTAACGATATTCCGCCATTTTGATAGTGCTTCTGTTGTTCAAGGGTTAGTTGGTGAGCAGCCTAAAACAGTGTGGATTCTTGACTACGCGTTACTAGAGCGTATCCACTATTTGCTTGTTGCTGGGTTTGACGTTTACGGTAACTTCGGCCACCAGCTCATGACACGAATGTTTATGGACTTCTTGCGTCTAGAAGGCGAAAGTAACTTTATCTCGTTGTTACCCGCCGATATGCGCCATGAACTTCAATCTAGCTGGTATAAAGATCAAAGCCCGCAGTTGAGTGACTTTTTACAACGAAATGTGAAGCCGTTTAACCAACCAACCAGCGTTCAGTATAAGAGTGACGATCCAAAAACGGAGTTGGTGGAGTTGTTGAGCGAACATGTTTCAGATGTGCTTCTGCCTCGCTACGAAATTCAAAACACGGCTCTTTCTGCGAGTAGTGAAAAGCAACTAAAACGTATTGACCAAGTTCGTGGTGAAGGCCTAAAAACCGTTCCGCAAATCACTATGCTTATGGTGAGAAGTCAATCAGGGGAAGATGAACTGTTCACCTTACTTCACAACAATGCACACACAAACATCTCTAGCTTGTTTGATGAAGAAAGTAACCGTGACTTTGCTAACGATGATATGACCATTGTACGCGGCGTTGTGGGAAGCTACCCTGCGGCATTTTTCTCGATCAACGAAAACCAAGTAAAAGATTTTGTCGATCAATTTAGTGCCATCCAAAACGAGTCCGATTACGTTAAGTTATTGGATAATTTTGCGATTCGTAGAAGCTCAGAAAAATTCTGGTCATTTAGCGATCGTTTACACAATTGGTACCGTACAAAACAACCGATCGAATTTGGATTACTTGACTATAATCGTTTTGAGAATCGATGATGATTTAAGGGGGTTCTCATGGGTATCCGAGATAACATTGCCGCTCTTGAACAACAGATTTACGTTGCTTGTTCTGAGGGAGACTACGAAACGGTCAATATGCTTGAGCATCAACTCGAATACTTGCGTGGCAAAGTGGAACATCCTTTTGATGATGACCCTTATGCCCTAGACACTCGATTCGAGTGGGAAGATGACATGACCGAATAGAAAAAACCTCCGGAAAGCCGGAGGTTTTTTTATTTTCAATGCTCGATGGATTACTTCGCCATTAACTCATCGAGAGCTTGAATTGATGCAGACACTTGAGAAACTAAATCATCTTTAGTCGCATTATAGGTATCTAGAGGTTGAGGCGCGGCTTCAATTGCTTGGCAAGCGTTCATTAATGCAGTTAGTCCTAAACTTCCCGCGCTGCCCTTTAATTTATGGGCAAGGTTCTTTACTTCTTTACTATCATTGTCCTCAGCAGACGCTTGCAGTTTGCTTAATACATCAGTGCTGGTGGATCTAAACAGATTAATAATGTGCAACATCTTATCTCTGCCCAAGATTTTCATATCGGACTCAATCACGCTCGGATTAATGATAACCACATCGGGTTCCTTTGTTTTAGGTGCTTGAACGACCTTTAATTGTAGCTCTTGTTCTTGAGGCGAAATTTGATCAAACGGGGTACAGTCGGCATTTTGTGGCAACAACAACGGCTTTCCGTCTAGCGCATCCTGAATCAATGCCGCGAGTGCCTCTTTTGCCAATGGCTTAGGCAAGTATCCGTCAAAACCAGCGGCTAGATAGCGCTCAACTTCTTCCGCAAAAACGTGCGCAGACACTGCAATCATTGGCGTGACGGCAAGCGCTTTATTGGCCGGCTTATCACACTCAATCCGCTTTAAGCGTTGGATCAACTCAGTTCCATCACAATCAGGGAGGTTGATGTCGACCAAAGCGATATCAAAATCTTGTGTGCTGATCAGTTGCTCTGCTTGTGAGCCGTTTTCTGCCATCACGACTTGATGCCCCATGCTTTCTAGAAAACCTTCCGCGACCACTCGGTTGACTTCATTATCTTCTACCAGCAAGACCTTTGCTTTCACTTTGCAACGTGCGGTTGCCACGGTTCCTGTTTCAACAGGTTCGCTTTCCTCTAACGGAATAGAGAACCAGAATCGGCTACCATTTCCCTCTTCGGAATCGACTTCTAAAACACCGCCCATCGCTTCAATGATTCGCTTACTGATAGCAAGTCCAAGCCCCGTGCCTCCAGTTTGGCTCATCCCACCTTCAGCTTGCGTGAAGGCATCAAACAACGTTCTCTGGTATTTTTTGGCAATTCCTATTCCAGTGTCTGATACTTCAAACAGGACTTGCGACTCGTCCTCTGGGTTCAGGCTAACGTAGATATCAATTTCTCCTTCGTCAGTGAACTTAATCGCGTTACCAACAAGATTGTTCAGCACCTGACTGATTCTGGTGACATCCCCTTTCCAGTAGCGACTAACATCACTTTCAATATGGTAGGAGAACAGCAGCTTCTTCTCTTGTGCTCGACTGTTCATTAACTGGAAAGTGTCCTCCACCATTTGGTGTAAATCAAAGCCCATGTGACGAATTTCTAAATGCCCCGCTTCAATCTTGGAGTAATCCAGTACATCATTAAGGATCGCGAGCAACGTTTTACCACTACGATTAATGATTTCCGCATAACGCTTTTGAATTGGGTTGAGGCCTGAGTCAATCAACAAGCGTGCTGTCCCCAACACTCCGTTCATTGGCGTTCTTATCTCATGGCTCATCGTCGCCAAGAATGCCGATTTTGCTCGGCTCGCTTGCTCTGCTTGCTTGCGAGCTTTAGCGTGATTCAAAACCTCTTCATTCAAACGGCGGTTTGCTTGTTTTAACTGCGAAGTGCGCTGCTCAACGAGCTCTTCTAAATGCTCTTTATGCTCCTCAAGCTCTCGCTTGGCTTGAGCTTCACCCTCTGCTACCACTTTTAGTGCTTGCGCGGTATTACGAGCCGTGATGATGGCTTGCCCCATATGCGCCAACTCATCTTTGCCTTTCACTTCCAACTCAACCGCTAAATTACCCTGCGCCACAGACAGCAACGCAGCGGAATATTCAGCTAACCGCTTCACAACAGAAAGGTACACCACACGCCATAAAATCAGCACCAATACAATCAAACCAACAATTGAAATAACGGTTAGAGACCACTGAGCGAATTTCAGTGTGCTGGTCAATTGGTCTACAGCGACGGTAGTGGTTTTGTTTGAATCATCAACCAATTTGTTGACCGTGCCATTAAGCTCTGAGAACAACTCTAATGTCTTTTGCATCAGTTGTTGTGACTGTTCGTTATTCTCGTATTGCTGCATCAGTATAGAAAATACGACCTGACGCTTACCAAGCTCTATGAGCAGTTGGCTCATTTGCTTAGAGCGCGTAGGATCTTCCACAGCGAGTACACGGCGTTGCATGATTTTGAGGTTGCTATCGAAATCACTTTGAACCTGTTGAATTCGCTCAATATTCGTTAATGTCCGAGCCTCTTCAATCTGATTCAACATTTTAAAGGCCAACAAGTGCAGTTCATGCAATCGCTCAGTCAGATCAAGATCGACCTCCACCAGTGCATCTAGCGCCTGATAAACTTGCGATTTTTTATTCGATTCTAATAAGTCATAAATATGCGTGACGTTAGCAACAGCAATGGTGCTTGTATTCTGAACTTGCGTACGAGTTAGTTGTTCTAGCTCTTCACTGAGCAGACGCATTTCTTCAACACGAGTATCTATCTCTTTTGCAAGCCACAGCTTTTTTTCAACCGAAACACCGAGTTCTGCCAAATTGTCGATAACGTTCTGGACGTTATTCTCTAAAGCTTCTAACAATTGAGAATCGAACGACTCACTCCCGAGCTCCTTGATGTGAGTGAGTAAAGACTCGAGCTGTTCGAACAGCACTCGCCCTGACTCCTTTCTTTCCTGCTCGTTTCTTGCGTTCGACAACATTTGTACAGACGAAATAATACGAGTACTCAACTCAGAGACTTGTCTCGCCTCAATCATGGCGGGAATCGCAGAATCCACGACATTTCTTTCGGTTTTGGCAACCAAAGAAAATCCAGACACACCAATAAGTGCCGATAACATGACCAGTATTGCCATCGCAATGAAAGACAACAAAAGTTTACGACCGATGCTTGCAGTTGCTAGCAGCATATTTTCATGACCTTAATGTTCGTGTTCAGCGACATATTACGTTATATTTTGCAGTGTTTACTTAATCTATGCCAACGAACTTCATTTCATGGTTAAAAATCAACACTCATTTCGCACATTTTTCAAACATTCTGCAGCCACTTTAACCCTAGTTGCTTCTTTGCCAGCGGTTGCCGCAGAGAAAATATGTGCAATATACCCTCACCTAAAGGATTCATACTGGTTGTCAGTAAACTATGGAATGGTGTCCGAAGCGAAAAGAGAAGGTGTCGAGCTACGAGTCCTTGAAGCGGGCGGCTACCCAAACAAAACCCGTCAAGAACAACAACTCGCACTGTGTAACCAATGGGGAGCAGATGCGGTTATCCTTGGGACCGTGGACCCACAGGCTTACGAGCATTCACTTAAAAATTGGGTGGGGAATACTCCCGTTTTTGCTACTGTGAACCAACTCGACTTGGATGAAGAACAAAGTGAGTTGCTAAAAGGGACTGTCGGTGTTGACTGGCATTGGATGGGATACGAAGCGGGTCAATATTTGGCCGCTCGCCATCCAAAGGGGTCAGGAAAAACCAACATTGCCTTACTTTTGGGGCCGCGAACTCGTGGTGGTACGAAACCCGTTACTGCCGGATTTTATGAAGCGATACAAGGAAGTGATATCAACATTGTTGACTCATTTTGGGCAGACAACGACAAGGAGTTACAACGTAACCTAGTTCAACGTGTGATCGATATGGGAAATATAGATTACATTGTTGGCAGTGCAGTGGCGATTGAAGCGGCCATCAGTGAGCTGCGCAGTGCCGGCAAAGCTGAGGAGATCGGTTTAGTTTCTGTGTACTTAAGTCATGGTGTATATCGAGGCCTGTTACGTAACAAAGTACTCTTCGCACCAACAGATAAAATGGTGCAGCAAGGTCGGCTTTCCGTGATGCAAGCAACGCATTACTTAAGAGGTGAAGCTTATGACAAACATGCCTCACCAACCATCAAACCACTGACTCCGAAGACGCTTCATGACGACACGATCGAAGAATCGTTATCTCCGTCAGAATATAGGCCGACATTCCGTGTTAAGGCTGTTGATTGAAAGACCAAAAACGTGTTCTATTGAGTCACAACAATTTTAAAATCATACAAACGGAAACATCTTGATGCAAAAAACCATTCGTACCATGCCAACCCATAAACATGTGGCTTTGGTTGC
Organism: Vibrio sp. 970; assembly: GCF_033339075.1. NCBI lineage: Bacteria > Pseudomonadati > Pseudomonadota > Gammaproteobacteria > Vibrionales > Vibrionaceae > Vibrio > Vibrio sp. 970. The sequence continues at coordinate 5,118 of NZ_JAWOTW010000026.1, read as the reverse complement.
TCACGACAACTGCAAACCTGAGCTACTTCGCTGGGTAAAAGAAAACAAAGAAAAGCTACAGAGTCACTTCCTTTACGCAACTGGCACGACAGGACACATGCTGAGTAAAGAAACTGGACTTGCGATCAAGAGCATGATCAGTGGTCCGATGGGCGGTGATCAACAACTAGGCGCTCTCATTTCAGAAGGCAAAATCGACGTTCTCGTTTTCTTTTGGGATCCACTGAATGCCGTACCTCACGACCCAGACGTTAAAGCGCTTCTTCGTATTGCTAGTGTTTGGAATATTCCTGTAGCAACGAACCGAGCCACCGCTAAGTTCCTGTTTAACTCCCCTCTTCTTGAGCAAGAAGTAGACATCGAAGTGCCGGATTACGAAGCCTATCTTGCTGAGCGTATGTAAGCTTTGATGCCAACCAAATAAAGCAAAGGCGATACCAAGTATCGCCTTTGCTGTTTTTAACATTCTAAACGCTGCATTTAACGGGAAGTCACGATGGGATAGTCACCATTAACGAGCTCTTGAACGAACGCAGACCCCGCACCAGTATGCGTGATCCAAACCTTCTCTTTTGCACGTGTAATCGCCACGTAAAATAGCCTGCGCTCTTCTGCGTAAGGGAATTTGTCTTTGGACTCCGTCAACGCACCATCAATGTGAATTTGCTTCTTCTTAGCGGGGAATTGCCCCTCATCCACAGAAAGAATAATCACAAAGTCAGCTTCGCGTCCTTTACTCGCATGGCAAGTCATAAAGCGAATATCGAGATTAGGGAAACGTCGCAACCAATCGTCGAACAAATCGGGCTTGTGATAATGGTTACGTCCTAGCAATAAAACTGACTTGGTTTGCTTGGCTTGTTGATTCAAGTGATCCAAGATCTTTTCCACTTGATTGCTCGGCGCGGTATGTACGCTCTTCTGCTTGCGTTGTTTGTGGCTGTTTAGTGTTTTCGGCAACTGCGATGGGTTTTGCTGCACGAATGTATTCGCTACATCACCAATCTGATTGTTGAAACGATAAGTTGTATCTAAGTGATGAACGGTTGAGTGAGCAAAGCGTTCTTTAAAGCCAGTGATAAGATCGACATCCGCTCCTGCAAACTGATAGATCGCTTGCCAATCGTCGCCAACAGCAAATAACGTCGCACCTGCTTGTTTCTGAGTGGATTCACACAGTGCTTCAATCAATGCCAGACGGTCTGGAGAGATATCTTGATACTCATCGACCATAATAAAGCGCCATGGCGAGACAAACTTTCCTTTATTCACATAATCTGTCGCACGACTGATCATGGTTGGGAAATCCACTTGGTTGCTTTCTTTAAGCATTTTCTGCCACGCTGTAAAACATGGCCAGCATAAGGCGAGTTCACTATTTAAACGCGTATAGTCTTGGTGGTTTACGAGCTTTTCTTGTACTTGCTTTTTGGTCAACCCTACCGCCGCTAAATGAGACAGCTGCGAATCTAGCCAAGCGATCAGTTTTGGATTTTCTGAATGGCTTCCTAACTCATCATCCCCTTTTAGGTACGCAATCGGCCATTTGTCTAAATGTTTTTGCCAACGTTTAAAGTTGGTGGGTGTCATCCAATGTTTTTTCAACCAGTCTACACACCATGCCGTTCGTTGATTTTCGTCCAACGCTAAAGGGCTAATTTCGACAGGTTGCTGTTCGACTTGTTTAAGAATATACAAGCCCAACTGATGGAATGTGTTGACGCGCACACCGTCTGCCGCCATGCCCACTTTATCTACTAAGCGTTCTTTCATTTCAGTCGCCGCATCACGACCGAACGCTAACATGAGAAGCTCTTCTGCTTGAGCCTGATGGCTTTGCAACAAATAGGCAACTCGTGCGGTTAAAACGCTGGTTTTGCCCGAGCCGGCACCAGCAAGAACTAAGTTGTGGTCGTCGTTGAGTAATACCGCATATTGCTGGGATAAATTCAAAGGAGAGGATTCAATTTGATTAAACAGCACTTCCCAATTTGGACGTTCTGCTTCTAGCCAATCGCGATTACGCTCACCAAGCGCCTCAGAGGTATCAATGAGCCAAGGCTCTATTTGCGACATACGATTCGGCATTCGCATTTTGGCTTCTTCTAGGGTGGTTTTCATCTCGCTTAACTCTTGGTTAAGACTTTCAACCCAGGAGACCACTTGAGAATGCGATAAGTAAGCAGGCAAGTGCTTTAGTTTGTAAAGCTCTTCTTCCCACTTAGGTAGATACTCAGCCAGTTTTCGGCACTGAGTGTTGTGCCACTCTTGATATTGACGAACGGCCTCAAGCGCGAACTTTCGGCATTGTGGCCACGGTAAACCTTGGACTAGCCAGCTTTGTTGTTTGCCTTCGTGTTCATGAGCAAAAAACTGTAAAGAGCTCCATAATAACCCACGCTTTACGCTAACTTTGCCATTCCAGATCGTAAAAGGAATATGTTCTTCACTGCCTATCGAGCTTAATAAAACACTGTTCTCTTTTATTTCGACCTGATGGTACTCATTTTGAATAAAAAACTGTGCTTTGCTAGTGGCAGTAAGCTGCATGAAACGTGCGCCTTTTAGTTTAGAAGTTGTCGATTTATATCATTTTAAGGCGCTAAATTGTAGCAACTGCGAGCACCTAAGTAAGCTTCTTCTTCTATTCTTTAATAAAATTCACATTACTGTCGATTTAATAACCTAAAGCTGAGGTTATTTGAAGCTGGCTTTACAATCCTCAACACATGACCTGGCAGCTTTAATATAAGTCAATGACATCTCTGCTGATTTTATCAGCAACCACGAATTTTTCTTAAAGTAAATCATAAACGCGCTATAGTGGGTCTGGTAGTATTCCCCCTGTTCTTCATCGGAAACATAAGGCGCACTGTGCAAGCAACTTCTAAATTTCGGCTATATTGGGCAAACAAGACGATAAATTACAGCGTTCTTATCCTCATTACCTTACTGGGTGTGGTTATCCCAACTTGGTACTTCGAGCAAAACACGCTGATAACGCCATTAATATTAGGCGTTATTGCTGCTGCTTTGGCTGAAAGTGATGACAGTTTCACTGGACGCATCAAGGCTCTGATTCTCACCTTTCTCTGTTTTGCGCTTGCTGCTTTTTCAATTGAAATCTTGTTCGATACCCCTTGGGCTTTTGCGTTGGGATTATTTATCTCAACCTTCGGCTTCATCATTCTTGGGGCGATAGGTCCTAAGTACGCGAGTATTGCTTTTGGTTCGTTGCTGATCGCTATTTATACTATGCTTGGCGCACATGAAAGCATCAACATTTGGTTTCAGCCACTACTGCTTTTAACTGGTGCCGCCTGGTATTACTTCATGTCCATGATTTGGCAGATATTTTGGCCTCTTCAACCGGTGCAACAAAGCTTAGCCAATGTGTTCTTCCAAATGGCGAATTATCTTGATGCGAAAGCCAAGCTTTTTCACCCTGTGACCAACTTGACGCCACAACCGCTACGGATTGAAGCTGCAAAATGCAATGCTGCCACGGTTACGGCACTAAACGCTTGTAAAACCACATTACTTAACCGATCGAAACGGGGTCACATTGATGGGCCTAGTGACCGATTTTTAAATATTTATTTCATCGCTCAAGACATTCACGAACGCGTCAGTTCTAGCCATTATCGCTATCAGGATTTAGCGACCGAATTTGAACGTTCTGATGTGCTGTTTCGTTTTAAATATCTTTTGGAGTCTCAAGCCCAAGCGTGTCGTGATATTGCACTAGCCATTCAGCTAGGAAATGAATACTCCCATACCGATCAATCTATTCTGGCATTAGCTGAAGTACAGAACTCTCTTGCTTATCTAGAAGAACAAAAGCAAGGGCACTGGAAACGTCTTCTGATGCAGTTAACATATTTATTCAACAACTTAGCGACGGTAGAAAAACAACTTAATAACATTAACAACCCAGATGTCGAAGGCCTAGAAGAAGATACCCTCGCCGATACCAACCCACACACGCTAAAAGCGATGTGGCAGCGTATATCAGCAAATTTACACAAAGATTCGATGCTGTTTCGGCATGCATTACGTATGTCAATTGCCTTAACGATTGGCTATGGAATCATTCAAATATTCAACATCGACCGAGGTTACTGGATACTCTTAACCACTTTATTCGTATGCCAACCGAACTACAGTGCCACTCGCCAAAAATTGACGGCGCGAGTAATAGGTACATTAGCTGGTTTGTTGATTGGTGTACCATTGCTGACTTTTTTCCCTTCTCAAGAAAGCCAGTTAGTATTTATCGTTATCTCTGGTGTGATGTTTTTCGCCTTCCGGATGAACAACTATGGGTACGCGACTGGTTTTATTACACTGCTCGTCCTCTTCTTATTTAATCAACTAGGTGAAGGTTACGCAGTTGTCCTTCCTCGACTAGCAGATACCCTCATCGGGTGTGTACTTGCAGTAGGAGCTGTATTAGTTATTTTGCCCGACTGGCAGTCGAGAAGGCTTCACAAAGTTATGTCGGATGCGATAGAGGCAAACAAGCAGTATCTCGATCAGATCATTGGTCAGTATAGAATCGGCAAGAAAGACAATTTGAGTTACCGTATCGCTCGCCGCCAGGCCCACAATAATGATGCCTCACTCTCTTCTGCGATTAGTACGATGCTGGCGGAGCCTGGCAAATATCGCGCAGCTGTTGATGAAAGTTTTCGCTTCCTAACGTTAAATCACGCAATGTTGAACTATATTTCTGCATTAGGCGCGCACAGAACTCGCATCGAAGATGAGTCAATTCATAAACTCGTTTTAGATGCTCACCGTTGTATTCATCAACATCTGGATGTACTTCATAAACAGCTTCACCAGCATTGTGAGGAGTGTGACCTATCTAATATTGATGATGCTGGACTCGAGCAACGCTTAAATGAATGGCGCGATGAAGACGACAGCTCTGCCCGCATGGTATTGCAACAACTCCATCTTATCTACCGCATGCTCCCAGAGCTTCATTCACTTGCTAGCAAGTTTGCCGTCAGAGTAAGTTAGTAACATTCAAACCTGACCCGTCCTGATATGGGTTGACACTTTTTAACTAAAACGCTCGATGTACTTCATCGGGCGTTTTGTATTTTAAAG
>NZ_JAWOTW010000025.1:0-48912 GCF_033339075.1 Vibrio sp. 970 | reverse complement strand
TGTTTTACCGTGGTCAACGTGGCCGATAGTACCAACGTTAACGTGCGGTTTCGTACGTTCAAATTTTTCTTTAGACACGATCGTGTTCCTTCCTAGTTATGATTCGTCGTGATCATTATTGATCGACGACGCGCCAGAAATTGTTATTTTATGCGCCAACGCCCGTTAGCGCAATATTTGGACGCCCTGATCTCGCAAAAAGTCGTAAACTTTTTGCAGTTCAATCGTCAATTAGTAACCACGCTCTGCAATAATTTTATCTGCGAAGTTTTTCGGCACTTCAGCGTACTCGTGAAACTCCATAGAGTAAGACGCACGGCCTTGAGTTGCAGAACGTAGATCAGTTGCGTAACCGAACATTTCGGATAGTGGTACTTGAGCACGGATGATCTTAAGACCAGCCACACCTTCGTCCATGCCTTCAATGATACCGCGACGACGGTTTAGGTCACCAACAACGTCACCCATCCAGTCTTCCGGAGTGGTTACTTCGACATTCATCATAGGTTCTAGAATCACAGGTTGTGCTTCTAGTGCACCTTTCTTGAATGCCATCGAGCCAGCGATCTTAAACGCCATCTCGCTTGAGTCTACATCGTGGTAAGAACCATCAAATAGTGTAGCTTTAATATCTAGTACAGGGTAACCCGCTAGAACACCACTATTCATTTGCTCTTCGATACCTTTCGATACCGAGCTGATGTATTCCTTAGGAATCACACCGCCCACGATTTCGTCTACGAATACGAAACCTTCACCAGGCTCAGAAGGCTCAAGTTTGACCCAAACATGACCGTATTGACCACGACCACCTGATTGACGAACAAACTTACCTTCAACTTCCGCTTTACCACGAATGGTTTCACGGTAAGCAACCTGAGGTTTACCAACGTTACAATCAACGCTGAATTCACGCTTCATACGATCAACGATAATGTCTAGGTGAAGTTCACCCATACCTGAGATCAGAGTCTGACCTGATTCGTCGTCCGTTTCCACGCGGAATGATGGATCTTCCGCTGCTAGTTTACCTAGCGCGATAGCCATTTTCTCTTGGTCTGCCTTAGAACGAGGCTCTACAGCAATCTGAATAACTGGTTCAGGGAACTCCATGCGTTCTAGAATCACTTTGTGGTTCTGATCACACAGTGTGTCACCTGTTGTTACGTCTTTCAGACCGATAGCAGCTGCAATATCACCAGCGCGAACTTCTTTCACTTCTTCACGCTTATTCGCATGCATCTGAACGATACGACCGAAACGCTCTTTCTTCTCTTTTACTGAGTTGTAAACAGCGTCACCCGAGTTTACAACACCGGAGTAAACACGCATGAAAGTTAACGTGCCCACGAATGGGTCAGTCGCAATCTTAAACGCTAGCGCAGAGAAAGGTTCGTTGTCGTCAGCATGACGCTCAACTTCATTTTCTCTTTCGTCGACACCTTTAATTGCAGGTACGTCAACTGGCGATGGCAAGAACTCAACTACTGCATCCAGTACCGCTTGAACACCTTTGTTCTTAAACGCACTACCACAAGTAGCCAGTACGATTTCGTTATTTAGTGTGCGAGTACGTAGAGCTTGTTTGAGCTCAGCTTCAGTCAATTCACCTTCTTCAAGGTACTTGTCCATCAGCTCTTCGCTAGCTTCAGCAGCGGATTCAACCATGTGGTTGCGCCACTCTTCAGCAAGTTCAATCATGTCAGCTGGGATGTCTTCGTAAGTAAACGAAGTGCCTTGATCGGCATCATTCCAGTTGATCATTTTCATCTTGATAAGGTCGATGACACCTCTGAACTCATCTTCCGCACCAACGTTCAGCTGGATTGGAACAGGAGTCGCACCAAGACGATTCTTAATTTGGTTCACAACGCGTAGGAAGTCTGCGCCCGCACGGTCCATCTTGTTTACAAATACCAAACGTGGAACGTGGTATTTGTCTGCTTGACGCCATACAGTTTCAGACTGAGGTTCAACACCAGATGAGCCACAGAACACAACCACAGCACCATCAAGTACACGAAGAGAACGCTCTACTTCGATAGTAAAGTCAACGTGTCCAGGGGTATCAATGATGTTTACGCGATGCTCAGGGAACTGTGCTTCCATACCACGCCAGAATGTAGTAGTCGCAGCGGATGTGATAGTGATACCACGCTCCTGCTCCTGCTCCATCCAGTCCATGGTTGCTGCACCATCGTGAACTTCGCCGATTTTGTGAGAAAGGCCAGTGTAGAACAGAATACGCTCAGTTGTGGTTGTTTTTCCTGCATCTACGTGAGCACAGATACCGATATTACGGTAGAGCTCAATAGGAGTTTTACGAGCCACGATTGTATCCTCTTACTAAGGTGTACCTTAGAGTATAGAAAAGTGCTGCGAGAGAACCTCGCAGCACAGAAGGTATTACCAACGGTAATGAGCGAACGCTTTGTTTGCGTCAGCCATGCGGTGAACGTCTTCACGTTTCTTAACCGCAGTACCTTTGTTCTCAGACGCGTCTAGCATTTCAGCAGCTAGGCGTTGAGCCATAGATTTTTCACCACGCTTGCGCGCAGCTTCAACCAACCAACGCATAGCAAGTGCGTTACGGCGAACCGGACGTACTTCTACAGGTACTTGGTAAGTTGAACCACCAACACGGCGAGATTTAACCTCTACCGCTGGGCGAACGTTTTCAAGAGCTTCTTCAAAAATAGCTAAGTGGTCTTTACCAGACTTTTCAGCCATAGCATCTAGTGCAGTGTAAACGATTTTCTCTGCAGTAGATTTTTTACCGTCAACCATTAGGATGTTAACGAATTTTGCCAGCAATTCAGATTTGAATTTTGGATCTGGAAGGATCTTACGCTGACCAATGACGCGACGACGTGGCATGGATTTATCTCCGTTGTCTTCTTCAGGTTTTATCCAAAACTTTTCAGTTTTTTCAAAAAATTAAAAATAATTTAGTGTTTGGCCTTACTTAACGGAATCCATTAAGACTTAGGACGCTTCACACCGTACTTAGAACGACCTTGTTTACGGTCATTTACGCCAGCACAGTCTAGTGCGCCGCGAACAGTGTGGTAACGCACACCTGGAAGGTCTTTAACACGACCACCACGGATTAGAACAACTGAGTGCTCTTGAAGGTTGTGACCTTCACCGCCGATGTACGATGTAACTTCGAAGCCGTTTGTCAGACGTACACGACAAACTTTACGAAGTGCTGAGTTAGGTTTTTTAGGTGTAGTAGTGTAAACACGAGTACATACACCACGTTTTTGTGGGCACGCTTCTAGTGCAGGCACGTTGCTTTTAACAACTTGCTTTGCACGTGGCTTACGTACCAACTGGTTAATAGTTGCCATTAACTAGCTCCTGATTTACTTGAAAGTAAGCTTTGTGAAAAATCTATCCCCAACTGCCAATGCAGTTAGGGACGCAAAATTCTATGCAGCAGTGAGAGGTGTGTCAAGAAATATACGGATCTTTTTTGTTCAATTAGAACAATTCATCCGTAAAGCTTTGTCGACAGCAAATCTTGTTCAATCCCAAGTTAGGGATTTATCCTGTTTTGCTGTTAGTTCAACGAAGCCTGAATAATTCACAATCGTCAGCGATGGACTAATACGACTTGCAATACCGCGAGCTTGCGCATCGCTCTCCAACACAAATACGCTGCGGTTTTTTAGATGGGAAAATGCTTTATGTTGCGAGTTAGCAGCGTACACTGCATCTTCTATAAGTAAGATGTCATCCTGTTCACTGCATAAGGGCATGGCGTCTTCTAGAGCAGAGACTGTTTTTATGATGTGTAACATAACTTCCTCAAAAAGACAGTAGCTTGCCAGCGTGTTGTAACTTATCTTTGAGCTGTTCTGAGCTTAACGCTTGGGCTTCAAGGACTAAATCCGCTTGCGCCAAACCTCGCTGGGTTAACGACTCTGAACACACAAAGACTTGTTCGATGTCGTATAAATCGAAAAGCTTTAACATCGGCGCGTAATCTTTACTCAAAATATTGTTGGGGTCTTGTCCGAGTAGAAGCTGGTATACCCCGTCACCCATGAAAATGACGCTGATATCTTCACAGTAAGCCGACGCGGCTAACAGTGCATCCACACCTTCACGACCAGCTGCACTGCCATGTGGCGCACTACGAAATAGATAAGTTAACTGACTCAAAACTGTACCACTCTGTCTTGGGTTAACATCGCTTCAGCTAGGCTACCTAAGCCTGCTTGTTCAAAACCATCGGCTAGATTGTTCTGAACCAAACCATGTTGATTCGCTTCTTCTTCACTTACAATCCCGCGACGCAAAGCGGCCGCGACACAAGTTTCTAGGCGAACACCATGCTCTTTAGCCAAAGACTGCCACGCCTTATTGAGATCAAATTCATCGTTGGCTGGCACACTCAAAGCAGTACCATTAGTCACACCATCTTGATAAAAGAAGACGCTCACTAGCTGATGGCCTTGCTCTATCAACGCTTTGGCGAACTGATAAGCACTGCGCGCTGACTGGCTGCCATAAACGGGACCATTCACCACTAACGTGTAAGTCAGTTTACTCACCTTTCATCATCCTCGGTTTTACGTTGACGAATGTACAAGTAAACGGTGTGTTTTGAAATATTAAGGCGATCCGCAACACGGTTGATGGCATCTTTAATATCGAAGATACCTTTGTCGTACAACTCCATCACGATCTGGCGATTTTTGGTGTTGTTAGACACGGATTTATCCGCATTGATCTCTTCGATGGTGCGTTCAACAGTTTGGTCCACCAGCTCTTCTACGTCACTAGCAAAGTTGACCGAGGAAGCCGCTTCTTTCGCTTCTTGCGTCGGCATGAAAGACTGAAGAACTTGCGAGAAAGGCGCATCCAAGTTGACGTTGATACACAACAAACCAATCACGCGATTTTCGCCATTACGAATGGCGACAGTAATCGACTTCATCAACACGCCACCTTTTGCACGGGTAAAGTACGAACGTGAGAAGTTGCGCTCCGAGCCTTCGATGTCTTTTAGCATCTTAAGCGCTAAATCAGTGATTGGTGAGCCGACTTGGCGCCCCGTATTTTCACCGTTAGCGATTTTAATTGCAGAGGTATTTAAGTCTTCTAGAGAGTGAAGAACGATTTCACAAAATGGACCTATCAGGCTGGCGATACCATCCACGACCGCCTCATAAGATCTTAAAATGATTTTGTCGTGCTCGGTAAACGGCATCACGTTAACGGATTCCATTTCGAGCAACATCTCCGCGTTTATTGTTTCTGTAGTTGTCATAAGCCTTCGAGCGAAAAATCAACAAATTGGTGTAAGTTTATCAGAAAATTTGAAAAGCAACCTAGCAAACTCACCAACTAGTGACCTAGAACAAAAAAGGCCCGTTAAACGGACCTTTTTCAATAACTTATCGCAGCTTATTGTTATTGCTCTGCGTTGTCGTTCTCAACTTTTAGCAGCTCAACTTCAAATACTAGCGTTGAGTTAGCAGGAATGCTTGGTGTGTCTTGGTCACCGTATGCTAGCTCTGGCGGGATAACGAATTTGAATTTAGAACCCACAGGCATTAGCTGAACACCCTCTGTCCAACCTGGGATTACACGGTTAAGTGGGAACGTTGCAGGTTCACCACGATCGTATGAGCTGTCGAACTGAGTACCGTCGATCAGAGTACCTTTGTAGTGTACTTGAACCGTATCAGTGTCTTTTGGCTTCTCACCTTCAGCTGGTGTCATTACTTGGTATAGAAGACCTGTATCTGTCTTCACTACGCCTTCTTGCTTCTCAAACTCAGCACGGAAATCATCGCCAGCTTTTTTCGCTTCAGCTGCTTTCTCAGCCGCTTGTGCTTGCATCTTTTCTGCAACACGCTTGTCTAGAGATTCTAGTGCTGCACGTGTTTCTTCTTCATTCAATTCAGCATTGCCTTTGAAGACGTCTTCGATACCTTTTAGTACCAAATCTTTGTTAAGATTAATGCCGATTTCGCTTGGCTTGTCGATGCTTGTGCTTAGGTAGTTAGCAAATGAAACACCGATTGCGTATGCCGCTTTGTCGTCGTCGGTTTTAAAGTGAACCGCTTTACCGGTTTCTGCTTGAACTTGTTCTGCTTGAGGTGCGGTTTCTGTTTTAGTTTCTTCTTTCTGACAACCTACCGCTAGCATAACTGTTGCAGCAAGTAGCGACACTTTTAAAACTGATTTCATTAAATTCTCCCAATAATGGCTCTGCCATTGGTTGTTGTGCACAAATCTTCTATGAGACTAGTGAAGACAATCGTTATACCAATATACTAGCTATATGTCTTAAGACACAAACCGGATTATTAGATGTGATGCAAAGAATTTTTCATTTATTCCTATATTTAATTGTCATCACCACGTTAAATGGTTGCTTTTTCGCCGAGCGTGAAGTGCAGCGTTGGCCGATAGAACCTCAAGGTGCGACGAGCTTCGCACTTAGCAGAGATGGACGGTTTGCTCTGCTCTATTCTCAACAACGTCATTTGATGTTGTGGGACCTAGAGCAAAATGAACAACTAGCCAACCTGGGTGAACTCGATGCCGATGCCAATGTGGTTTCCCATATCCGCATATCTGACAATGGTCGCTACGCAATTACAGCAAGCCAAATGAACTTCGCAGTTTGGGACCTAGGCTGGACGCAATCCGAAGGCCTTTGGTCTATTTCTGATGCGCTCATTCGCGACGTTGATATCACCAGTAATGGTGAACAAGTTCTGCTTGGGTTATCCAACGGTAAAGCAATTTATGTCAACTTAGTCACCGGGCGTCGCATGGAGTTCCTTGCGCATCGTGAAAAAGTCAATTCCGTGGCCATTTCTCCTAATGGGCGCTTCGCCCTAACCGGAGGTAATGACTATAAAGCGTATCTGTGGGATACCGAAACCGGACAAGTACTACGAACCTTCGAACATGAACAACGAATTGTTCGCGTGGCCCTGCAAAGAGATGGAAAATTAGCAATGACATCTGATGGCGGAAACCAAGCGATTGTTTGGAATTTAAAAACTGGACAAGAAGTCACACAGTTGAGCAGTTGGTCACGCCAATTAATTTTCTCTACCGCACGATTTTCTGACGACGGGACTCAACTAGTCACAGGAAGCCCTTCTGGCCGTGTGTCGATATGGGATACTCAAACCGGAAAACGAATGAGTGGATTTGAAGTGGAGTCCAAAAAAGACACTCGCCCTCCCCGTGCGGTCGTGTATGATGCAGCCTTTGATTCAAAACAACGCGTAATTACTGCTACTTCAGCAGGTATTGCCCAAGCTTGGCAGTTAGAGAACGGATCATGACAGAAAAAATCATTCAGCAATTGGAAGCACGCATTAATGACTTAGAATGTCAGCTTGCGTTCCAAGAACAGACTATTGAAGATCTGAACGGAGCTTTATCGCAGCAACAACTGCAAATTACCAAGATGCTCGATCAGATGAAATATGTGGTAGGTAAAGTAAAAAATATGGACTCGTCGAATTTAGCCGATCCGTCAGAAGAAACCCCACCACCGCATTATTAAAATGCAGGCTCAAATAGCATAAAGCCCAGAACATGTTCTGGGCTTTGTTGTATTAATTACTTAAGAAGGTACTCAAGAGGAAGCTATTCGTCGGCGTAGATTTTAACGCTCAGCTCGCCTTGCGTATTAATGCCTGCTCGGTACATGCCAGAACTGTTCATCGCAAAGTGCATCTCACCTTTAGCATCAATGGCAATCAAACCGCCCTCTCCGCCCATCTGTTTGAGATCACCTTGGATAATGTGTTCACAAGCCGTATGAATATCTTCTTGTAAGTAACGCATACGTGCTGCAACGTCTTCCGCAACACGTTTACGAATAAAGAACTCGCCGACACCCGTAGTGGAAACTGCCACGACGCCATTTTCGGCCACCGTACCACAACCAATAAGAGCCGAATCTCCGACTCGGTTGTATTTCTTATTCGTCACGCCACCCGTACTGGTGGCAGCGGCTAAGTTGCCTTGTTGATCTAACGCTACCGCACCAACCGTACCGTGCTTACGGTCATCTGGGTAACGAGATTCCGACAAAGCAAACAGTCCTTTCTCACGCATAGACAGCAACTGCTCATAACGGCGATCAGTAAAGAAGTAATCTTGCTCGGTATACTCATGGCCTTGCTCAAAAGCAAACTTCTCTGCGCCCTCACCCACCAACAGCACATGATTGCTGTTTCGCATCACGTCACGAGCGAGCTCAATTGGGTTTCTGATATGACGAACCCCAGCGACCGCGCCTGCTGCAAGGTTTCGCCCATCCATCACAGAAGCGTCCATTTCAACCATTTCGTTGTTGGTCAGCACTGAGCCTTTACCCGCATTAAAGTTAGGAGAGTCTTCCAATACTTTCACTGCCGCTACGACGGCATCTAAGGCTTCACCGCCCGTGTCTAGAATTTGATGTCCCGCTTTTACCGCAGCTTCTAAATCCGCCAAGATGGATTGTTGCAGCTCATCGCTCATCTGTTCACGCAAGATGGTGCCTGCACCGCCATGAATGGCAATCGAGAAAGGTTTCGTCATCGCTTTGTCCAACTGTTATTCCTTGTATGGTTGGCACTACACCTTAGATAAACAAAAAGCGCAAGTTGAAAACTCAACTTGCGCTTTTCAAAACTTTGCTAGATAAAGATTATCTAGTGAAGGAGCTTATGATTAGTGAGAACCACAGCTACCACCGCCACAGCAGCCGCCTTCTTCTTCGTGATCGTGGTCATGATCGTGACCACCACAACAGCCACCACCTTGATGGATGTGACCGTGTTCGATCTCTTCTGCTGTTGCTTCACGTGTAGACATAACTTCTACTTCGAAAGTTAGTGTTTGACCAGCTAACATATGGTTACCGTCAACGACCACTTCGTTGCCGTCAACTTCTGTTACTTCAACAGGGATTGGACCTTGGTCAGTGTCAGCTAGGAAGCGCATGCCCACTTCGATTTGCTCAACGCCTTGGAACACGTCCGCAGGAACGCGCTGTACTAGCGCATCGTTGTGCTCACCGTAAGCTTCTTCAGGAGCTACCGTTACTGAGAACTTGTCGCCAGCCACTTTACCTTCAAGTTCTTTTTCAAGACCTGTGATTAGGTTGTTGTGACCGTGAAGGTAATCTAGAGGTGCTTCTGCTGTTGATTGATCAACAACGACACCGTCTTCCATCATTACTTTGTATGCAAGGCTTGCAACAACGTTCTTTTCAATTTTCATACTAACTCCAGGGAGATTAATTGACTTAACCTGAATGGGGTTAAGTACTGAGATATCTGGGTGTATTATGGGGATCAATTATCGAAGTTCAATTACTCCGGCTTAAAAATTCCGATCATTTCCTGATCTGAGTGTTTATTTTTCTCTACAGATTGTGGTTTACGCTGCTCTGTAAACTCACACTCGACACACTCAACTAATTCGATGTTATTTTCAATCCACCAGCGCAGGGTATCTTGCTGGCTGCAATTTGGGCAGCTAGCGCCGGCAATAAAACGTTTCTTGATTTTCACGCTATTTCCTTAGCTTGAGTCTTGGCTCAAGTACTACTTCCAATGATTAGGTGACTGATGGTCGCTCTCCATTTCACGACCAAATATTTCTTCTAGCTCTTTGCGGGCCTCTTTCGCTCTTTGAGCTAATTTCTTATCTTCATTGTGTTGAGGCAATAAGTCTTTAAGCATAGCATTATCTAACTTGCGAAAATGTGCTTCTGCCCGCTTTGCTTGATAAGGATGCATACCCAGTTCTACGAGCGCTTGGCGACCGAGATCTAGCGCCCCTAAAAATGTTTCACGAGAGTAATTCTCTACACCATGACTCATTAACTGGTAAGCCTCGACACGACTTCTTGCTCGGGCTAACAACTTAAGTTTCGGGAAGTGCACGCGACAAATGTCCACGATGGCCATCACCTCATCAGGTGAATCAGTACAAATAACCAATGCTTCCGCTTTATCAGCGCCAGCAGCCCTCAATAGGTCAATTTGTGTCGCATCGCCATAAAACACTTTGTAACCATACTTACGTAATAGGTGGATTTGGCTGGCATCACTTTCTAATACTGTCACTTTGATTTTATTGGCATACATTAAACGTCCGACGATCTGACCGAAACGTCCAAAGCCTGCAATGATAACGCGTGGTCGGCGATCCACGACTTTCGTGGTCATGCCCTCTTCTTCTTGATTCAGGGTATGAGCAAACCACTTCTTTTGTCCCATCAGCAAAAGAGGAGTCGTCACCATGGATAGACTGACCACCACCAACAGAAACGCCACTTGCTCTTTGGACAAAATGCCCTCTTGGCTCGCCGCGGTAAATATGACAAAGGCAAACTCACCGCCTTGGCTCAAAATTGCAGCCATACGGCTTCTCGCTTTGGCTCCGACACGGGCAGCTCTCGCCAATGCATACAAAACCAAACCCTTAACCACGACCAAAGCCACCACCGCACCGAGAATCTCTAAAGGATGTAATGCCAATAACCCCAAGTTTACCGCCATGCCCACCGCAATAAAGAATAACCCCAACAACAGACCTTTAAATGGCTCGATAGCGATTTCCAACTCATGGCGATACTCACTCTCTGCCAGCAAAACGCCTGCTAAAAAAGTCCCCAATGCCATCGAAAGGCCGAGCTTTTGCATCACGACCGAAATGCCAAGCACGACTAAAAGTGCAGCAACGGTAAAGAGCTCACGAACGCCGCTCATCACGACAAAACGAAATAGCGGACGTAGTAAAAAGTGACCTCCAATCAACAGTGCTACCACACTGCCTAAAATAGTGAAGACATCCAACCAACTTCCACCACTATGCCCGCCTGCTAGCAAGGGCAACATCGCCAGCATCGGGATCACTGCAATATCTTGAAAGAGCAGCACCGCAAAACCAGATTGCCCCGTTTCGGTACCATTAAGCCCTTGCTCTTCAATGACTTTAAGCGCAATCGCCGTCGAGGACAGCGCCAACCCCATCCCGATCACCAAACTCACTTGCATGCTTACGCCAAACATACTGACGACACTACCAATCACGGCGGTCGTGACCACAACCTGCGCACCGCCTAAACCTAAAATCGGCCCTCGCATCTGCCACAATTTTTTAGGGTTTAATTCCAGCCCTATCAAAAACAGTAACAACACAACCCCAAGCTCGGCAAAATGCAAAATGGCATCAACGTCGCTAATTAAGCCAAGCCCCCATGGGCCAATCAACACACCAGCGAGTAAATAACCTAAAACCGAGCCAAGCCCAAGGCGCTGAGCAATCGGCACCGCAATAACCGCAGCCGAAAGAAAGACCACACTGCTTTGAAGAAACTCACTGGTGATCGCCATACTGACCTCCTCGCTCTGCCGCTTGCCAGTTTTCAAGTGGGTTACTCAACCATCCACGGTATAACTCGGCATGTTCGTAGCGTTCAATATCCGAAACATTTCTTGACCAATACAACACCAGAGGTTCAATCCAGTGCATTTGGCATAGGGCTGCCGTCAGTTCAAACGGTTGCAAGATTTGCTCAAGTGGGTATTTGTTGTACCCCTTCGCGCTGAAGGCTTCTTCTTTACCACCTGTTGTAATGACACTACGCCAGTATTTTCCTTCTAGCGCCGCACCTCCGCCAAACGCAAAGCCTTTACCTAACACTCGGTCTAGCCACTCTTTTAATAGGGCTGGACATGAATACATATAAAGTGGGTGGTGAAATACAATCACATCGTGAGCGAGCAACAACTCATGTTCGTAATTCACATCAATAAAGAAATCAGGGTAAACACCGTAAAGATCGTGCACAGTGACGTGATCAAGCGACTGAGCTTTTTTTATCATCACTTGATTGGCAATCGAGTTATGTGGCTCTGGATGAGCATAAATGACCAGAACTTTTGGGAGAATAGACGGTGCAACAGCCAAATGGTCGTCCTTGTGGTTATTTTTATCCGTTATCAAATTGTTATACTTTTTTGTACAGCATAATGCAATTAAAGCGAATCAATCGACTTTTCCGGTCAATACCCCTACTATTCACCGCTAGATATATACCCAAGTGGCTTTAAAAACGATTGAAACCACTTCGCTATGTAACCAAGCAACGCGCACTGCGCAAAGTGAATGAAAACTTTATGATTACCTTCTCTGATATTCAGTTACTGCGTGGCGGTAAACCTCTTTTAGACCAAGCTTCTGCGACTATTCACCCTGGCGATAAAGTCGGTCTTGTGGGCAAAAACGGCTGCGGTAAATCAACGCTGTTTGCCCTACTGAAAGATGAACTGTCAATTGATGCTGGCTCATTTAGCCAACCTCAACATTGGGAGTTGGCCTGGGTCGCACAGGAAACGCCTGCGCTAGAGCGCACTGCACTGGAATACGTCATTGATGGTGATCGCGAGTACCGAGCACTCGAAAAGCAGTTGGCTGAAGCAGAAACACAAGACAACGGAACCCTAGTTGCCGAGATACACGGTAAAATTGAAACCATTGGTGGTTACAGCATTCGCGCTCGCGCGGCAGAACTGCTCGATGGTTTAGGGTTCAGCCAAGAGCAAATGAGTTGGAGTTTGACCCAATTCTCGGGTGGTTGGCGTATGCGTCTTAACTTGGCTCAAGCGCTATTGTGTCGTTCTGATCTACTGCTACTCGACGAACCAACCAACCACTTGGATTTGGATGCGGTAATGTGGTTAGAGCGTTGGCTACAAAACTACCCTGGCACGCTGATTCTGATCTCGCACGACCGAGACTTCCTTGATCCAATTGTTGGTCGCATCATTCACATCGAGAATCAGCAGCTGAACGAATACACGGGTAACTACTCGTCATTCGAAAACCAACGTGCGCAAAAAATGGTGTTACAACAAGCGATGTTTGAAAAGCAACAGAAGCAGATGTCGCACATGCAAAGCTACATCGACCGCTTCCGTTACAAAGCATCAAAAGCACGCCAAGCCCAAAGCCGTATCAAAGCTTTGGAGCGCATGGAAAAAGTACTGCCAGCTCAATTCGATAACCCATTTAGCTTTCAATTCCGTGAGCCAGCTGCGCTGCCAAACCCAATCATGATGATGGATGAAGTATCTGCAGGTTACGGTGACAACCTCATCTTAGAGAAGATCCGCTTGAACTTGGTTCCTGGCAGTCGTATTGGTTTACTCGGCCGTAATGGTGCGGGTAAATCGACCTTAATCAAGCTGCTCTCTGGTGAACTTAACGCGCAAGGTGGTGACCTAACTTACTCACAAGGCGTGAAAATTGGTTACTTCGCTCAGCACCAGTTAGAAACGCTTCATCCTGAAGAAACGCCGCTGCAACACATGATGCAAATCGCACCCGATCAAACCGAACAGCAGCTACGTGATTACCTAGGTAGCTTTGGCTTCCAAGGTGACAAAGCACTAGAAAAAGTTGCGCCGTTTTCTGGTGGCGAAAAAGCCCGTTTGGTATTGGCTTTAATTGTGTGGCAAAAGCCAAACCTGTTGCTACTTGATGAACCGACCAACCACTTAGACTTGGACATGCGCCAAGCATTGACGATGGCACTGCAAACATTCGAAGGTGCGATGGTGATTGTTTCGCACGACCGCTATTTACTGCGCGCTACGACCGATGACTTGTATTTAGTGCATGATAGACAAGTTGCTCCGTTCGACGGTGACTTAAATGACTATTACAAGTGGTTAACCGAACAACAAAGAGCGGAACGCAAAGAAGCACAAGCCGCACAGCCAGCCAAAGATAGCGCCAACAGCGCGGCAGCGAAAAAAGAGCAAAAACGTCGCGATGCAGAGTTTCGAAAACAGACAGCGCCAATTCGCAAAACGCTGACACAACTAGAAAATAAAATGGATAAGTTAGGTGCTGCACTGGCCGAAGCTGAAGAACAATTGGCGGACAACTCACTGTATGCGGCCGAAAATAAAGCTAAACTTAACCAAGTGCTGGCACTTCAAGCTTCTAGTAAGGCTGAGCTCGAAGAAATTGAAATGGAATGGATGTCTGCTCAAGAAACGTTGGAGCAGATGGAGCTAGAGTTTAATCAATGAGTAATCAACACGCTGAATACACACTCACCCTAGAACACCTTTGGCAGTTTAGTCTGCAGTTTTATGGTGTGCGAGAAGTGAAAGAGGCGTGCTTATCATTGCAAAACAACTACCACGGTAACGTGAACCTACTCCTGCTGCTCAGATGGCTCGATGAGCAGCAACTCATTTTCCAAGAAAAAGACTGGCCCTTGGTGCAAGACTGT
The DNA here is from genome assembly GCF_033339075.1 of Vibrio sp. 970. NCBI lineage: Bacteria > Pseudomonadati > Pseudomonadota > Gammaproteobacteria > Vibrionales > Vibrionaceae > Vibrio > Vibrio sp. 970. The sequence continues at coordinate 34,622 of NZ_JAWOTW010000025.1, read as the reverse complement.
CTAGGTAGAAGCGAAACTTTACTTCACTCCTTTCGCGACCTTCGTCGCCACCTTAAGTCTCAAGTCAATGACGCTTTGTATCGTGAGACCTTGCAGTTTGAGCTGCAACTAGAAAAGCAGCAACAAGCGGATTTGGTGGACTGCATTAACTCACTTGCACTACTCAAAAATGATGGTGACCCACTGACGTTGAGATACTGTCGTCAACTCGGTGGGGAGCATTTGCAGCAAGCCTTTGCTATTCCGGTGCCAAACATTCAACCACCAAAACGCCCATAAATCTGTAGAATACCTATAATCTTTATAAAGGATTATATTAATAAGTTCTTCAACGGACACCGAAGGACCGCATAAGAGCAGTTAGGTATGACACAATTTTTCGCAGCCGCCGGGATCAAAAACCCGCATCTCCAAACGCTTTTGCCGCGTTTTATTCGCAAAAAAGCGTTATTTACGCCGATTTGGCAAACCCTCGATACATCCGATGGCGACTTTCTCGATCTCGCGTGGAGCGAGGACCCAACCCAAGAGCCTGCACAAAAAAAGCCGATTTTTGTTTTATTTCATGGATTAGAGGGGTGCTTCTATAGCCCTTATGCCAATGGGTTAATGAATGCATTTGCTCAATCTGGATGGCTGTCGGTGATGATGCATTTTCGTGGCTGCAGCGGTAAACCAAACAAAAAAGCACGAGCTTACCACTCGGGTGAAGTGACGGATGCTCGTTACTTCCTAGAGCACCTTGAACAACGTTTTCCTGATAATCCCAAAGTTGCAGTTGGTATTTCTCTTGGCGGTAACATGTTGGCGAATTATTTAGCCCAATATAAAGACCACCCTATTTTGAATGCAGCGACTATTATCTCAGCGCCTTTAGACCTAGCGGCGTGTGCAAACCGTATAGAACAAGGCTTTTCAAAAGTGTATCGCCGTTATCTGCTTTCTTCACTGAAACGTAACGCGTTACAAAAGCATCATCTACTGCATGGCGAGCTTGCGCTGTCCTACAACTCAATAAAACGTGTCACACGATTGTATGAATTCGATGATTTGATTACGGCACCATTGCATGGCTTCAAAGACGCACAAGATTATTACGACCAATGCTCTGGCTTAAGTAAACTACAGCAAATCACGCTACCCACACTGATCATCCATGCCAAAGACGATCCGTTCATGACCGACGATGTGATCCCGAAGTTTGTTCTGCCAGATAACATTGATTACCGTCTCTTTGAACACGGTGGCCATGTTGGCTTCCTGACAGGAACGGCGTTAAAACCTAAGTTTTGGTTGGAGGAAGCGCTGCCCGCGTATTACGAAAGTATCGCCGCAGATTACCTTTCTGCTGTATCCAAGCAACGAACGCAGTAAACTAGCCGCTCATCATAAAAGTTAGAGGTATTTATGATCATTCCATGGCAAGACATTGCGCCGGAAACATTGGAAAACTTAATTCGTGAATTCGTCTTACGCGAAGGAACGGATTACGGAACCGTCGAGGTTTCTTTGCAAGACAAAATTGATCAAGTTAAAGCTCAATTGGAAAAAGGTGAAGCGGTTATCGTGTTCTCTGAGCTACACGAAACCGTCGATATTCAACATAAAACAAAATTTTAGACCCTTCACATTTTACCGTATCCCACTCGATGACAAGGTATTGTTACGTGCTATAGTGGGATATCGACCGTGCAGTAGTAACTCTACTGCACATTACAGGTAAGTAATTTTCGACAAGGTTTGTCATGTCAGCTAAACACCCAATTATTGCGGTTACTGGTTCGTCCGGTGCCGGCACGACCACTACATCTGAAGCCTTCCGTAAAATGTTCAATATGATGAACGTTAAACCCGCATGGGTTGAAGGCGATAGCTTCCATCGCTTTACTCGCCCAGAAATGGACATCGAAATTCGCAAAGCCCGCGAGCAAGGTCGACACATTAGCTACTTTGGCCCACAAGCTAATGACTTCCCGGGACTAGAAGAGTTTTTCCGTAAGTTCGGGCATGATGGCACTGGCAGCGTGCGCCGTTATCTGCACACGTTTGACGAAGCGGTTCCCTACAATCAAATGCCAGGCACGTTTACACCGTGGCAAGACTTACCCGAAAACAGCGACGTGCTGTTTTATGAAGGGTTACATGGTGGCGTGGTGGATGGTGATGTTAATGTTGCTCAACATGTGGATTTCTTAATTGGCATGGTGCCGATTGTGAACTTAGAGTGGATACAAAAATTCGTACGCGACACTCGCGATCGCGGCCATTCGCGTGAAGCGGTAATGGACTCAATCGTGCGATCCATGGACGATTACCTCAACTATATCACTCCTCAGTTTTCTCGTACTCACATCAACTTCCAGCGCGTACCGACCGTTGATACTTCCAACCCACTTAATGCAAAAGGCATCCCTAGTTTGGATGAGAGTTTTGTGGTGATTCGCCTACGCGGTATCAAGAATGTCGACTTCCCATATCTGCTGGCCATGATTGATGGCTCATTCATGTCACGCCACAACACGATTGTCGTACCCGGCGGTAAGATGAGCTTTGCAATGGAGCTCATAGTTCGGCCTATCCTACAACAGCTCATCGAAACAGGGAAAATTGGCTAAAAACCTGCCTGCGAAGATGTTTACTTTTCATACCGTGATCATGTGCACAGTTTTGCTTACAAAATCTCAATCATGGCACGATTAAAATCAAGAAATCGTTTTCGAAAAAGGATACTATTTCTTACCGAAACACAAGAGAGCTTGCAGCATATAAAAAGTGCTCTTATTCTAGTAGGCCTAATTCAGGCTTAGCTAAAATATGGATAGCGCAAGCGTACCCTGCAGAGGAAGTGAGATATTATGGTTCTAGGTAAACCTCAAACCGACCCAACATTAGAGTGGTTTCTTTCACACTGTCATATTCATAAGTACCCTTCAAAGAGCACGCTAATTCACGCGGGCGAAAAGGCAGAAACTTTGTACTACATCGTTAAAGGTTCTGTTGCGGTTCTTATCAAAGACGAAGAAGGTAAGGAGATGATCCTTTCTTACCTAAACCAAGGAGACTTTATTGGTGAACTTGGTCTATTCGAGGAAGACCAAGAGCGCACAGCTTGGGTTCGTGCTAAATCTCCTTGTGAAGTTGCTGAAATTTCTTTCAAGAAGTTCCGTCAGCTTATCCAAGTAAACCCAGACATCCTAATGCGTCTTTCTGCGCAGATGGCTCGTCGTCTTCAAGTAACTAGCCAAAAAGTGGGTGACCTGGCGTTCCTAGACGTAACTGGTCGTATCGCTCAGACGCTTCTGAACCTTGCAAAACAACCAGACGCAATGACTCACCCAGACGGCATGCAAATCAAGATCACTCGTCAAGAAATCGGTCAAATTGTTGGCTGTTCTCGTGAGACAGTAGGTCGTATTTTGAAGATGCTAGAAGAGCAGAACCTAATCTCTGCTCACGGTAAAACCATCGTGGTTTACGGTACTCGTTAATCTCAAACTAGAGTGACACGAACAAAATTATAAAAGCCACCAATGGCAACATTGGTGGCTTTTTATTTGCTCATGACCAAATGAGATAGGGTGCAGCGAACACTAATGAGTAAGCTTAACAGGTTAACCCTAAAACTTAGCCATTCGTACTTTCAAAGATTTTGTCAGCTGAAGCGGCCACGAAACCTGGGTACAAATCACCATTTTCCATCGGATAGCGCTTAGCAAATTCATAAAACCCGCCAGGGATAATTTCAGTGCCTTCGCTAAAACGAACCGCTACTTTATCAGCCATGGTCGATGACTGCTCTAGCAACACCTCAGGAGTGCCCTTCACTTCACCACCATTTTCATTAATGGTAAACCCAGCGGTACGCAGATGATCGTTTACCTGCTTCACTTCTTCATATTCATTGAGTTGGTTAACGCTCACCGTGAAGTGGTTTGCTCCGTAACCATGCGCCGCAAGCCAAGATGCGTACTCACTTTCTTTAGCCAACGTTTGGTAATCAGCAAAGCTTAAATCCCACAAGCGTCCACCATGTAAGAATGCGCTATCGTTCAGCTTGTCAGCATCGACTTGTGCCACCAAATTTTTCACAATCTCTTGTAGCTCAGGCGAGCACTCTTCAACTTTTAGCTCACTAATAAATACTTTAGGTTGCTTCGGATCTGGGTGCTCATAGTGCTTAGCAACCAGCTTTTTGCTTTCGAAAATGTAATCACCACACGCCTTGTAACCAATAGCTACAAATGGCTTAGCTAGAGTTTCAATACCAAGAGGCGCGATATTGAAGGTACGTAAAGCTATATGATCATTCATCAGAGGCTCATCTTCTTGAAGCAGCTGATGCACTTTAGCAGCCGAAGGGCAAAGACGTTGAATGTAATCTTGCCATAGCGATTCAAATAACACATCGGGCGTCATAACGACTCCTTGTTACGAGATGTAGAGTTTAAAGGTAAGCGGAAGTTGGCTGCTCGTTCACAACAAAAGTTGTCCAGAATAATGAACGAGCAACCATCAACCTGTGACGGTAAATGCCAGTCAGTCAACACGCTTTTCCGAGTCTTTGCTCACTTTTCGTGTTCTGCCAACGATCACTACAACCCATACCTAAATGATGCGCCGGCAAGGTGAGCCGCAATGCATAGTTGCGACTCTATTATTAAAACTTATAGCGCTACACCTGGACTCAATGTTGCAGGCAAGACAGTCTCTTGACCTTCCATTGATGCCATTGGGTACGCACAGTAATCTGCTGCGTAGTAAGCGCTTGGGCGCAAGTTACCCGACGCCCCCGGACCACCAAATGGCGCATCACCGCTTGCCCCAGTAAGCTGGCGGTTACGGTTCACGATTCCTGCACGAATGTGGTCAACGAAGTATTCCCATTCTTGGTCGTCGGTTGAAACCAAACCAGCAGATAAGCCAAAGCGCGTATCGTTTGCTAGCGCCACGGCTTTGTCTAATCCTTCGTAGCGCACCACTTGCAGAAGTGGGCCGAAGTACTCTTCATCTGGTAACTCAGCAATGTTCGTTACATCAATGATGCCTGGAGAAACAAACGCCGCCTCTCCTGCTTTCGCTTCAATCAAGCTTTCACCGCCAAGAGACTGTAGATTAGCTTGTGCATCAAGAATAAACTTGGCTGCCGCGACCGAAATTTGCGGTCCCATAAATGGCGCAGGTTCTGCAAATGGTTGGTCTACGCGAATATTGCGTGTCGCTTCAACGAGTTTGGTGATAAGCGCATCGCCTTTTTCACCCAATGGCACATACAAACGACGAGCACACGTACAACGCTGCCCAGCACTGATAAACGCTGACTGGATGATGGTGTAAACCGTGGCATCCAAATCACCATATTTATCAGAGATCACCATCGGGTTATTACCACCCATTTCTAGTGCGAGCATCTTGCCCGGTTGACCCGCAAATTGACGGTGTAATACATGCCCCGTATTTGCGCTACCCGTAAACAGTACGCCATCGATGCCTTTTGCGTCAGCTAGGGCGATACCAGTTTCTTTCGCGCCTTGAACAAGGTTAATCACGCCTTTCGGCAGACCGGCTTCTTCCCATAACTTCATTGCCAATTCACCCGTCCATGGCGTTTGCTCAGACGGTTTGAAGACTACCGTGTTACCAGCCAGTAGCGCAGGCACAATGTGACCATTTGGTAGGTGGCCTGGGAAGTTGTAAGGACCAAACACCGCCATCACGCCCAATGGGCGGTGGCGCAATACGATTTGGTTGCCTGCTGCTTCACGGCTCGCCTCACCAGTACGGTCATGATAAGCGCGAATCGAAATGGCAATTTTACCTGCCATGGCTGCTGCTTCAGTGCGCGTTTCCCAAATCGGCTTACCAGTTTCTTTGGCAATCACTTCGGCGATGTTTTCGCTGTTCTCTTTTACTTTCTCCGCAAAAGCCAACACGATTGCCTCACGCTCTGAAAATGGACGCTTTTTCCAGTCAATAAACGCTTCACGCGCTGCAGATACCGCCTGGTTCACCTGCTCTGCCGTTGCACCTTTGCCTTGCCAGATCACTTCTTGGTTGTACGGCGACAGAGACGTAAATGCTTCACCCTGACCTTGTACCCATTCACCTGCAATCCAATGTGTCATTGTTTCTATCCTTAAATTCTGTCGTCTGTTACTGCGGAAGAAGGCGAACGAAATCCCCTTCTTCAACCGAAAGTGCATCCGCAACGTCTGGTGCAATCATCACGCTTTGTGTTTCTGCGTCATACGCCGCTTTAGTGACTGTCGCACGGAAGTTCTCGAAAGATGAATTACACATCAAGAAGTCTTGTGTGCTGGAATGTTCAGAGATTTTGACTTGCGCACGGAATGAATGACGTACCGACTCAATATTACGCAGATCACACTCAACCGTTGGGCCACCATCGAAGATGTCGACGTAGCCTCGGTTGGTAAAACCTTCACGCTCAAGCAGCTTCAGCGCTGGACGCGTGTTGTCATGTACTTGACCAATCACGGCTTGCGCTTCTGGGCTGAGCAGGTTGATGTAAATAGGCAGTTTCGGCATCAAGTCGGCGATAAAGCCTTTCTTGCCGATACCTGTCAGGTAATCTGCAAGCGTGAAATCGATAGAGAAGAAATGCTCTTGAAGCCATTGCCAGAATGGTGAATTACCCTCGTCGTCTGAAACGCCACGCATCTCCGCAAAGATCGTTTCAGAGAAGCGCTCTGGGTGCTCTGCCATCATTAGGAAACGACACTTCGACATTAGACGACCATTCAGACCTTGGCGGAATTTCTCACGCAAGAACAAGGTACAAATTTCGCTGTTACCCGTGTAGTTATTACCAAAAGTAAGCAGTTTAACGACGTTGTTAACGCCAAGCTTTGGCGACGAGTGCACGACTTTACTAATGTGATATGAGTAAAATGGGACATCCCAGCCGATAGATGCTTCGATTCCGGTGGTACCCGCAACCTCACCCGTTTCAGAGTCAAAGCCAACCATCAGGTAGCCTTCATCGCCTGGTTCTGCCACATCTGGCTTACCAAAGCTGTACTCTGAATGTTTGATTCGATTGGTTAACAGTTCTTCGTTAACCGGTAGAGATGTAAATCCGTGACCAGACTCCACCGCACAAGTGTGCAGTGCGTCGTAATCCGACATCGCGATAGGGCGAACTACTAGCATCAATACTCCCTCCAGATGCAAGAAGATCCTAACTATATTGTAGGAACAATTCCCCCATCAGAGATCCTTGACGGGGGTGTCTGCGTTGACGTTTAAACTGATATCGCGCTTAAACTAAAGTCGCGATCGCTTTATCCAGTTTCGCCAAGCCTTCTTCAATTTCTTGTTGTGTGATAACGAGTGATGGTGTGAAACGTACGACATTGGCACCCGCAACCAATACCATGAGACCTTGTTTACCTGCAGCAACCAGCACGTCACGCGCACGGCCTTGCCATTCTTCATTTAGTGCAGCGCCAAGTAATAGGCCTTGACCGCGCACTTCTGAGAAGATGTTGTACTTCGCGTTGATCTTCTCTAGACCTTCACGGAACATTGCTTCGCGTTCTAGCACACCAGCCAACACCTCTGGCTTAGTAACTTCATTTACAACCGCTTCTGCAACCGCACACGCTAGTGGGTTACCGCCATATGTAGAACCGTGAGTGCCCACTTTCATGTGCTCTGCCAATTTTGCTGTCGTTAGCATTGCACCGATCGGGAAACCGCCACCAAGTGATTTCGCAGTACTTAGAATATCTGGCGTGATACCTAAACCTTGGTAAGCGTAGAAGTTACCTGTTCGGCCATTACCAGTTTGCACTTCATCGAAGATCAGTAAGGCGTTGTGTTTGTCACACAGCTCGCGAACCGCTTGAGCGAACTCAGGCGTTGGTGGCACGATGCCGCCTTCACCTTGTAGTGGCTCCATCATGACCGCACAAGTACGATCAGACATGTGTGCTTGTAAAGCTTCGATATCGTTGTAAGGAAGGTGTGTCACGTCGCCTGGCTTAGGACCGAAGCCGTCAGAGTATGCAGCTTGGCCACCAACCGTTACGGTAAAGAATGTACGACCGTGGAAACCTTGTTTGAATGCAATGATTTCAGACTTCTCAGTGCCATGAACGTCTGCTGCATAACGACGTGCCAGCTTCAAAGCGGCTTCGTTTGCTTCTGCGCCAGAGTTAGCAAAGAACACACGCTCAGCAAAACTCACTTCTGTTAGCTTTTTCGCCAGACGAAGGGCTGGTTCGTTCGTCATAACGTTACTTAAGTGCCAAAGCTTGTTAGCTTGCTCTGTTAGTGCGTTTACCATTACTGGATGACAATGGCCAAGACAGCTCACTGCAATACCACCAGCAAAGTCGATGTATTCATTACCTTCCTGATCCCAAACACGTGAACCTTCACCTTTAACAGGGATCATTTCCATCGGGTTATAGCAAGGTACCATTACCTCATCGAATAAACCGCGCTCTACTTTAATTTCCGTTGTCATTGCACATTCCTTCTTGATACCGCATGCGTAGCAGATAAGCGAATTTAACCGGCTCTCTTTGCCAGCAAATAATGTTTTGCATTTAAGCTATTGCGGCATTGTATTTACATTTAATTAACCATTTCAATAGTGATTTATTCTTTTCGTTCTCGAAAGCAACTTCCATTAATCACTGCTTATGACTATTTATGCATCAAGAAAGTAAAATAGAGAAGTGATTTTTTATAAATGTTATGTAATACAGGGGATAGAAGGTTTAAAAAGACATGAATAGACAAAGAGACTCGAGAGAACCGCATAGTTTTGCAATCCGCTCACCTCAGCAAAAAGATGAATGATTTGTTAAGAAAAGTGATCGCGATCAGATCGCTTTGCGCGCTAAAAAGTTCGCAAGCAACTCGTGACCTTGCTCAGTTTTGATTGATTCTGGGTGGAACTGCACCGCATCAATTGGCAAGGTTTTATGTTGGTAACCCATTATTTCATCCATGCTTCCGTCAGGCAGTTCTGTCCATGCAGTCAGTTCAAACACGTCGGGTAAAGTACCGTTTTTCACCACAAGAGAGTGATAACGAGTTACCGTGAGTGGGTTATTCAGATTTTTAAACACACTACGACCGTTATGACGAATCGGTGAGGTCTTACCGTGCATCACTTGTCGTGCACGTACCACTTCGCCCCCAAACACTTGCGCTATCGCTTGATGGCCAAGGCAAACACCCAATATTGGAAGCTTACCAGCGAAGTGTTCTATCGCTTTCAGTGAAATACCTGCTTCGTTCGGCGTACATGGCCCTGGCGAGATCACCAAATGAGTTGGGTTGATCGCCTCAATGCCTTGGATATCGATTTCATCGTTACGCACCACCTTTACGTCTGCACCAAGCTCGCAGAAGTATTGGTAAAGGTTGTAGGTAAAAGAGTCGTAGTTATCGATGATCAACAACATAAAGGGTCGGTTGCTCCAATCCGTTTTGGCAATGCTTACGTAGTGAATCGCCACGTTCGTGACAATCAAGGGCGGTATTTTGCTATACCAAGCAAGAAAGGCAAGTTTTTGCTGAATAAAAAGGCCAGCATAGGCTGGCCTTTGGTCTTTACAGCTATTTAGGAACTGTTTGTCAGAAAGTAAATTCGCTTAGCGGCGACGACGGAATAAGCCGAGACCTAGCAGCGCAAATAGCGCGCCAAAACCAAACGAACCACCATCTGAATCCTTCGACCCTTCTGTTCCAGTTTCAGTTTGCGTCATTGAAACATCACGAACAGAGCTAAACTTCACGATATTACCTGTCGAGTCAGTCACTTTCTCTTCTAACTGATAATTACCTTGCTCTGGCGTTTGTTCAAACTCAATATTCACACTACGCGCATCAATATCAGCTTGAACTAAGGTTTGGCTAGCCGAGTAAGCTTTCGTATCGCTACTTGCCGCAGCCGCTTGTGTGGATGGCGTTAAGTTCACCGTAACAATATCACCTACAACCGCCGTTGGTGGTAAACGGACATCGACGGCTAAGTTGTCACCTGCTTTCGGTAAATCGATGTCATCATCTGGTAAATCAATCGCGATGATCACTGGATCGTGGTCAGAGGCAGAGAACGCATCTTTGTACTTCGGCATATCACCTGTGTACTTGCTGCTGTATTCGAACAAGTTACTCTCTAGTGAGTTGATGTGCCAATCTTCAATTGCTACCACTTTTTGCGCTAGGCTACTGCTTGCCAATGCGTGGTCCAAATTACCCAGCTCGCCCGAATAGATGTAAGAAAACGTATCAGTGCCGTGCAGCAACGTATTTAAGTTGTGCAGACCGTAACCTTTTTCAATTTTGGTCTTCTCTACTTGAAGTTCACCATCACCAATGGTTGTGTAAGCAGCAGTATAAATGTCACGGCCGTATTTCTCTTTCGAGTAATCAGTCAGTGTCAGAAGTGGGTCTTCCATGCCATACGCATTGAGGTCGCCCATGAGCAATACATCGCCTTTCACCTCTTTCAACGCTTCACCCACTGCGTGCGCAGCAGAAACGCGGAAGTTGTTACAGTTGCCTTGCAGATCCGCTGGCTCAGAATCTTCTACACCAGCAATCCACTCTTCAATACACTCAGAGCCTTTCGACTTAAAGTGGTTTACGACAATAGACAAATCTTCACCCGTCTCTTTCACCGTAAAGGTCTGAAGTAGACTGTGTCGTTGGTACTTATCGTAAGCAGGGTTACTTTCTGTGCCCTCTTTACGAGTAATTGTGTTTTCTGCAATGTGCTGCTCTGGCGTGATGATCACTTTTGCAGCGTCTTTTGGCGTTACTGCGTTAGCACGATATAAAATCGCCACCATGATCGCATCACTGCCAAAGTATTCGTCTTGGTATTTGTCTTGCTCTTCGATTTCGACATACGTGTAATGATCTTCAGCGTCATCAATCTCAGCATTTAGGGCATCAACTAAGTTTTGGATAGCACTGCCATCACCAAAGCCATTGTTCTCGACTTCCATCAAACCAATGATGTCAGCGTCCATCTTGTTCATCGCCGCAACGATTTTCGCTTGTTGGATCAGGAACTCGTCTAGGTTAGTCGCACCACGGTTTTGTCCGGTTGGGTTTTCATGACCACTGTCAGCCACGGAGTTGAAGTAGTTCAGTACGTTGAAGCTTGCAATACGCAAATCTGATTCCGCAATCGCTGGGGCATCTTTACGAGCCACATCGAAGCCTTCACCTGAAGTCACAAAGTTGGTGTTATCGACTTCATTGGTCGCAATCAGACGGTATTCGTTGTAGCTGTAAGCCACGACACCCTGTAGACCTTCTACTCGAGAACCAAGGCGAATGTGCTGCTCTGAAGAGCCATCTTGGTCTGCATCTTTTGCAAAATCTGGGTAGTAAGGGATTTGGCCGTTTGGTGCTTTGCCATCAGATTCTAGGTATACGCGGTTCGCTGCGTTGTCTTTTGCTAGCTCAAAGGCTGCATCGCTCTCTGCTGCGTGCAATTGAGTCGGCTTAAACAATGGCGCTTCATGAGACAACATCATGTTGTTACGACGTGAATCGTAGTCGTAAGAGAAGTTGCGAGTTACAAACAAGTCACTTGCCGAAGTTAGTTCAACTTGCATACCTTCATGACGCTCTAGCGCATCACGTAGTGTTTCACCTTCTTTGATAACAAGATCGGTAACTCGAGGAATATCCGATGTGCCTGTTTTCACATAGCTGTTAGCATCAGAAGCAAGCTGAGTATTGCTGTAATACTCTTGAACTTTACCTTTCACACAAACAACGTCACCAGCTTTCAGCGCCGTGTCTGCCGCGTCAGTATGAATGAACAAGCCTTCTGAGGTCTTGTCGTTGTTGTCGCTTTCTAATGCTTGTAGGTAGAAACCTTTGGTTAGGCCAGTGGTAACAGCAGTCACGACACCCGTTACGAAATGATCTTCGTCAGTAATGTATGGGTAACCATCAATGAATGGAGACGTATCGCCTTCACCTTGAATATCTTGGATGGTAGTGAAGTTAGGTTGCTGACCGTCGACTTCACAAGCGAATGGTGCTGGTGGCTCAGTCGCATTTAGCTCACCAAGGCCGTCAATGTTGTCTTTCTCAAATGCCGTCCACTGAGATGCATCATAAGTAGCAGAAGGGGTTAGTGCATCACTGTTACGAACTAATGTGGTGTCTTTACCAAAATCTACGTCACCCATCACACCGATGATGTCGTGCACTTCACCATCTTTAAGCAGTGCGATCGGGTCGTCACCGTTAAAGTTCGCAACGCTTTTATCTGTGATATCCGAGACAGCTTTGATGGTATCGCTCGCGTCACCATGCGCCAGTACATACACTTGGTGAGCTTGTAGCGTCACTTGGCTAAGGTCGAATGTGCTACCCCAAGTACCACCACCGTTTGATGATTTCGCCAACTCGTAGCCAGTGAGTGTCACCGCAGTATCACCCGTATTAGCGATCTCTACCGCTTTATTATAAGCGCCGCCTTCTACGTATTGGGAAATAATAATCTCTGCGTTCGCGTTTGCACTAAGTGCACTGGCGATGGTTAATGCGAGTATTGAGGGTTTGATTAACGTGTCCATTGTCATACCTGATATTTATGTAAATGCAAACTTAGCTCTGGTTAGAGCCTGCCATTTGCGTCTACTATCAGGTTTATTTATGAAATAAATAAGAATGAGTAATTAAAGCCGTGAAATGAATCACATGTGAATATAAGAAAATATGCCAGAGCATCCCATTCAAACATTTTTTGTAATAAATACAGAGCGCTATTGATAAACAAGTCAGAATTTAGATTGATTACTCAGTTTACTTTTTCACTTCATGTTAAGGAGTAGAAAATACATCACTTGTTGAGTAGCTTATTAACCCAACCGTTCCTGTTACAAATAAAAAATATAATTAGTCACTAATTTAGAATGCTTTAATTTTCACTTGTATCACTGTTCAAGCCCAAGAATCTATTACTCGCTTCGCTCTCTCTTTTACAGGCCCCTCATACTTCAAAGTTTTCATGATTTATTCAATAACTTTTCATTACTCACTAGCCAAAAACATACACAAAAGATATAACACCTGCGCGAGACAATAAGATCTCATTAGCTGTAAACCCAGGAACGACAAATGAAAAAAATTCAACGCAGTGTGCTAGCTCTCTCCCTACTTAGCTTAATAGCGGGGTGTCAGTTGACCGCCAGTGAGCCACTTCAACCTACCGCGAATCAAGACATCATCGAATCAGCCAAAAATGAACTGGATGGTATTGAAGAGCTAGAAGTCAGTGACGAGGGTGTTATTACCTTTACTCAGCGTCTAAGAACGCCAGGAACCTACTGGATTCCAGCGAGAATTAAAGAACTGAGCTACGATATATCATGCGTACAGCTTAGTTACTTCATTGATAGAGGCATGGTTGTGAAGTCTGCCTTTCTAGGGGCTCGAGGACGTGTTGAATATTACGACATGGAACGCTGTATGAAAGACACGCCATTTCAATAATACAGGCATAAAAAAGCTCCACCAAAGTGGAGCTTTTTCGTATTTGTTCTTAGCCGACTATGGGCGAGCTACAAAACCTACTGCTTCGTATGCTTTCTTAAGCGTTTCAGCCGCACGTGCCGATGCTTTCTCAGCGCCTTGCTTCATCACTTCGTTCATGTAAGCGCGGTCAGCACGGATACGGTGGTATTCAGCTTGAATAGGCTCAAGCATAGTAACTAGAGCTTCACCAACATCTTTCTTAAATGGGCCATACATTTCTACGCCTTGGTATTTCGCTTCAATCTCTTCAAAGCTCATACCTGTTGCCGCAGAGTACAGACCCATTAGGTTAGAGATACCTGCCTTGTTGTCCCAATCGTGAGCGATACGAGGTGGCGTTTCTGTGTCAGTTTGCGCTTTGTTGATCTTCTTAAGGATCGACTTAGGCTCTTCCAGCAGCGTGATAACGTTCTTACGGTTGTCATCAGATTTAGACATCTTCTTCGTTGCGTCTTGAAGGCTCATTACACGCGCATTTACTGTCGGAATGTAAGGCTCTGGAACTTGGAAGATTGGCTGCTCTGGCGAGTAAATATTGTTGAAACGCGTTGCGATATCGCGCGCTAATTCTAGATGTTGCTTCTGGTCACTGCCTACAGGTACTTGGTGTGCACCGTAAAGCAAAATGTCAGCCGCCATCAACACCGGGTAGTCAAATAGACCGACGTTTACGTCATTCGCGTAACGTGCCGATTTGTCTTTAAACTGAGTCATACGGCTCAGCTCACCCATTTGAGTGTAGCAGTTAAGAAGCCAACCTAATTGAGCATGCTCTGGTACATGTGACTGAACAAATAGCGTGCTCTTCTTCGGGTCAACACCAACTGCCAGACAAATTGCCAGTGCGTCTAGAGTTGCTTCATGCAGCGCTTTAGGGTCCTGACGAACCGTAATCGCGTGAAGGTCTACCACACAATATTGGCAATCATAATCGTCTTGCATCTGCTGCCATTGACGTAGAGCACCCAAGTAGTTACCGATACTTAGTTCACCTGAAGGTTGAACACCACTCAATACAATGGGTTTGCTCATTAGAATGATTCCTTTGACTTCTTAATCTAATTAAATGAAAAAAACCGTGCAGTAATAGGTGCACGGTTTACTCAGTGTACTCATTAACGAGTATTTTGGAAGCTCTTTTGTAGCCGTTATGCAGAAACCGCTACAACGTCCAATAATTCTGCCAAACTGTCAGCGACGAAATCTGGATTTGATGCTGAAATAGGTTCACCGTGGTTGTAACCATATGTCAGACCAAATGAGGCACAGCCTGCATTCTTTGCTGCGAGAATGTCGTTTTTCGAGTCGCCAACCATCAGCATTTCACTTGGTTGGATTTGGTGCTTTTCCATTAGCCAGTTCAATGCTACTGGGTTTGGTTTTTTCTCTGGGAATGCATCACCGCCAAGGACATCAACGAAGTATTTTGCGATGTCGTGCTTTTCCAAAACGTCAGGCACAAACTTTGAAGGTTTGTTGGTCACCAGCGCCATAACAAAGCCCGCTTTGTGCAGCTCTGCTAGTGTCTCTTTTACCGTTGGGTAAAGATGACTTAGCTTGTGACCGCTTTGCTCGTAGTAATCATCAAACAATACACGCGCTTTAGCACGAAGCTCTTCACTCAGCTCTGGGTTGATGGTCAGGCTTTGGCTTAATGAGCGACCAATAAGCACGTCTGCGCCGTTACCCACGTAATCACGAACTTGTTCTTCTGAAACCGATGGAAAGCCAAGCGCCTGTACTGCTTGGTCTGCCGCGACAGCTAGATCTGGCACGCTATCAAGCAAAGTGCCATCTAGATCGAAGGCGATGAATTTAATGTCTTGTTGAGTCATAACTTCCCTGAGGATTTTTATTTATAAATCGGTGAAAACGACAAAGGATGGCACCCCATCCTTTGTTTTTATCATTATGTCTGACTTTGCAGTAACTGTTTGTTTATTAACTTGTTTAGCAATTACTTTGCAGCAATACGCTGACGAACTGCCTCAAACAAACAGATGCCGGATGCCACAGATACGTTCAAGCTTGAAACGCTACCAGCCATTGGGATCTTAATCAAATCGTCGCAGGTTTCACGAGTCAGACGACGCATACCGTCACCTTCTGCCCCCATTACGATAGCAAGGGGTCCAGTCAGTTTTGCTTGGTAGATGTCGTGCGTTGCTTCGCCCGCCGTACCAACAAACCAGATACCTTGCTCTTGCAGTGTACGCATAGTACGAGCCAAGTTAGTCACTCGGATCAATGGCACGACTTCAGCTGCACCACAAGCCACTTTGCTTACGGTTGCGTTCATCGGTGCAGAACGATCTTTCGGTACGATGATCGCCGCAGCACCTGCCGCATCTGCGTTACGTAAACACGCACCAAGATTGTGTGGATCGGTCACGCCGTCTAACACTAATAGCAGTGGTGATTCGTGCTGCGCCAGGATGTCATCTATATCGTTCTCATTCAGCTGCTTCGCTGGTTTCACACGAGCGATGATGCCTTGGTGATTTGCACCGCGCGCTTTGTCATCCAAGGTTTTACGTGTCATCTGCTGAATAGAAACGCCACAAACCTGAAGATCATTTAGGATTGGCATTAGGCGATCATCTTGACGACCTTTTAAAACGTACGCCTCGATAAAACGCTCTGGTTCGCGCTCCAATACCGCCTTCACTGCGTGAATGCCGTAGATAAATTCGTTACTCATTGTTTAACCTGTTGTTCTGGTCGTATTGCCTGCGCCAACCGAGTTTGAACTAAGTTGGCGCTTCAACCTACTGCGCTTCTTTTTTAGTGCGCTTGGTTTTCTTCGGCTTACTGTGCGGCTTCTTTTTACGTGCTTTTTTCACTTTAGGCTTCTCGTTGCCTTCGGCGTCACCACGTTTTGGGCCATTACGCTTACTCGTTGCACCCGTTTCTTCTGGGCGTTTAGTTGGCTCTATCGCAGGAACTGCACGAGCCGCGCCACCTTCTTTCGATGAAGAGCGAGTCGCAGCGCGTTTTTTATCTTTCGCTTTGCGTTTTGCTTCCGCTGCGCGTTTCTTCGCAGTCTTACCTTCGCCGCGTAGCTTACGACTTGTTTCGACCAATTCAAAGTCAATTTGCTTATCATCGAGGTTAACAGCCAGTACTTTTACTTTTACTGCATCACCTAAGCGGTAGATGTTACCGAAACTTTCACCAATAAGTCGTTGACCAATCGGGTCAAATTGATAGTAGTCGTTCGCAAGGGTAGAAATATGTACCAAACCATCGATGTGCAAATCCGTTAAACGTACAAAGAAGCCAAAGCTAGTGACATTAGCAATAACACCGTCTAGTTCGTCACCGACGTGGTCTTGCATATATTCACACTTCAGCCAATCCGCAACATCACGTGTTGCATCATCAGCACGGCGCTCTGTCATCGAACATTGTTCGCCGTAAAAATCCATGTCGTCAAACGAGTAATGATAGCCACCTGTTGGTGTCCAGCGATCTTGATTACGACCTTCTTCTTTAGCAATCAGATACTTGATTGCACGGTGAAGTAACAAGTCAGGGTAACGACGAATTGGCGACGTAAAGTGCGCATAGCGTTTCAATGCCAACCCAAAGTGCCCCGCGTTATCTGCGTTGTATACCGCTTGCTTCATTGAGCGTAGCAGCATGGTCTGAATCAACTCTTGATCTTGACGCCCGGAGATTTGACGTGCGAGATCAGCATAGTCCGTTGGTGAAGGCTCTAAACCACCTTTTAGCTCAAGACCAAGTTCACTTAAGAAGTCACGGAAACCTTGCAGGCGTAATTCACCTGGAGATTCGTGGATACGATAAAGCGCGGGCTCTTTCGCTTTTTCTACCAGCGATGCCGAAGCAATGTTGGCTAAAATCATACATTCTTCGATGATCTTATGCGCGTCATTACGAATTACTGGCTCAATACTTTCGATTTTACGTTCCGCATTGAAAATAAATTTGGTTTCAACGGTTTCAAATTCGATTGCACCGCGTTGATCTCGTGCTTCTTTCAGCACTTTGTACATCTTGTGCAACTCTTCTAGATGAGAAACAAGCGGCTGGTAGCGCTCACGTAGTTCTTCATCCCCTTCTAGAATCGCGCTCACTTTGCTATATGTGAGACGAGCGTGCGAGTTCATCACCGCCTCGTAATGCTTGTAACCAGACAGCTTACCTGTATCGGAAATGGTCATTTCGCACACCATACACAAGCGATCTACTTGCGGGTTAAGCGAACATAGGCCGTTCGATAGTACTTCTGGCAACATCGGCACAACTTGCGACGGGAAATATACTGAGTTACCACGATTGATCGCTTCTTTGTCCAACGCAGAGTCAGGACGAACGTAGTAACTGACGTCAGCAATCGCTACCCATAAACGCCAACCACCTTCTTTGTTCTTTTCACAGTAAACGGCATCATCAAAGTCTCGTGCGTCTTCGCCGTCAATGGTCACTAGTGGCAAATCACGTAGATCCACACGACCAACTTTGGCTTCTTCTGGTACTTCTTCGCCCAAGTTTTCGATTTGTTTATCGACGGCTTCTGGCCACTCGTGAGGAATTTGGTGTGTACGAATCGCAATTTGTGTTTCCATACCTGGTGCCATATTTTCACCAAGGACTTCAACCACTTTACCCATCATGCCGCGTGAGCGTGAGCCACGATCAGTAATTTCAATTACGACTACGTTACCCATGCGTGCACCCGCTTTGTGCTCATTTGGGATCAGGATATCTTGGCTGATACGCGAGTCATCTGGGACAACATAGGAGTATCCATATTCAAGGAAGAAACGACCAACGATTTGATCATTGCGCTCCTCTAGCACACGCACCAAACGTCCTTCACGGCGGCCGCGCTTGCTGTTGTCTGTCGGTTGCACTAAGACAAAATCACCGTGGATGATGTTCTTCATCTGATGGTGCGGTAACAGAATATCATCATCCTTGCCGACGCTGCCTTCTGGACGTACCCAACCATGGCCATCACGATGACCAATCACGTAACCTTTCACCATTTCAAGTTTTTCAGGCAATGCATAGCACTGACGGCGGGTAAACACCAGTTGGCCATCTCGCTCCATCGCACGTAGCCGACGACGCAACCCTTCGTATTGCTCTTCGCCCTCAAGCTTTAGTGCCTCAAACAAGTCGTTACGATTCATTGGAACGCCCGCTTGCTCTAGAAACTCGATGATAAACTCTCGGCTTGGAATTGGATTTTCGTAATTTTTGGATTCACGATCTGCAAAAGGATCGTTTGGAATATTGTCTGACATAGGCACGCCTATCTAGCAAGGAAGGTATATGGCTAGTATATCTGAGTCTCTCGATAAGCTACAGAATTGCTTTGAAAAAAGAATGATCGAGATCGACTCTAGGCATGCAAATGAGTTAAGGACGAGCCAGCAAGATCAAAAGTTCAGAATTGTCACTGAGCAAGGATTCAATCGTGCAATCATCCAACTCCGCCAGAAAGGCACTTTTTGCTTTCGCCAATTTATCTTTGAGGCGGCAAGCAGGGGTAATATGGCAAAAATCCACACCACAGTTGACTAAATCTAACGGCTCTAAATCGCGCACAACACCACCGACTGTGATTTCAGATGCTGGCTTCATCAGCCGGATACCACCGTTTTTTCCGCGCACGGTATGGACATAACCCAACTGTCCTAACCGATTGATAACTTTAACCATATGGTTGCGCGACACACCAAATAAATCCGTCACTTCGGTAATGCTGGTTAACTCATCTTCCGGCAACGAAGCCAAGAAAATTAAGGTTCTCAACGCATAATCAGTGAAACTAGTTAACTGCATATTCTCTCCCAAAGTGCGACTCAATAACCCGCTGGTGATACTAAAACCCCAAACTTGAGCTATCGATAAAAGTGTAAATCTTTTCTTGATCGAAAGATACATTTGAGATACAACTTTAAACATGCATTATAAATACAACTTAAAGTAGGAAGCCCTTATGCTCAGCAATCAAACTATCGAGATCGTCAAAGCGACCGCACCACTCATCGCCGAAACAGGACCAAAACTGACCGCGCACTTTTACGAGCGTATGTTTACTCATAACCCTGAGTTGAAAGATATTTTTAACATGAGTAACCAGCGTAACGGCGATCAGCGTGAAGCATTATTCAACGCTATCTGTGCCTATGCTGCCAATATTGAAAATTTGCCAGCTCTGCTTGGCGCAGTAGAGAAAATTGCGCATAAGCACACGAGCTTTTTGATCACAGAAGATCAGTACCAAATCGTTGGTAAGCATTTACTTGCAACAATCGATGAGCTTTTTAATCCAGGTCAAGAGGTGTTGGATGCTTGGGCTGAGGCTTACGGCGTACTTGCGAATGTATTTATTCAGCGCGAAGAACAAATTTACCAACAAAATGAAGCTTTGGAAGGCGGCTGGCGCGGTCTACGCGAATTTGAATTAGTCGATAAAAAGATTGAGAGCAAACACATTTGCAGCTTTGTGTTCAAGCCAACCGATGGCCAAAAAGTGGCGCCGTATAAACCGGGACAATACCTTGGCATCTACATCAACAGTGACCAGTTAGAAAACCAAGAAATTCGCCAATATAGCCTGTCTTCTGCGGTCCAAGAGAACACCTACCGTATCTCAGTAAAACGTGAAGAAGGCGGAAAAGTGTCGAACTACCTGCACGATAGCCTGAACATTGGCGAAAAAGTGCAGCTTGCAGCCCCTGCCGGTGATTTCTTTATGGATGCCGAACCACAAACACCCGTTGTTCTAATTTCTGCTGGTGTGGGACTTACTCCAACGCTGTCAATGCTAGAAAGTCTCTCAGCACATCAAGCACCTGTAACTTGGGTTCATGCAACCGAAAATGGCCAACAGCATGCTTTCAAGCAACACGTAAACCAACTCGTTGCAGAAAAAGAAAATATGAACGCGCTCGTTTGGTATAACCAACCAACGGCAGAAGACAAGCTAGGTGAAGACTTCCACTTCACGGGCTTTGTCAATCTGTATGAAATTGAAGCTGCATTAAAGCAAGATAACGTGCAGGTATACTTCTGTGGTCCTGTAGGATTTATGCAGCACGTAGCGAAACAGCTATTAGAACTTGGCGTACCAGAAGAGCAATTCCATTACGAATGCTTCGGTCCACACAAAGTGGTTTAAGCGCTACCAACTATCGGGAAAACAACAAAGCCCACGTGACGTGGGCTTTGTTGTATGAAGTTGTTTGCAATATTGAAGCGTTACCAAAAGGTGTCTCGCCGTTTAGCTCGAGCAATAACGTTTTGTGGCATGCGCTGTTCAAGGCCGTTTCTCAATACAGTTATGCGCTTATGCTGCCGCTTATCTGCTGTGACAGAGTTATATAACCAACGATACGCATCTTCGTAATCGAGTGGACTGCCATAATCACGTAAAAGCAACTCGGCCAGATGAATACGCGCGTTTAGGTTTCCCATTGACGCAGCTTCTCGCAAATATGGAATTGCACGTTCTTTATCTTGCTGTACTAAAGTGCCACGCGAATAGTATCGGCCAATCTGCTCTAGTGCAGCTGGTAACCCCTGATGCGCTGCATTTTCGATGTAGTAAAGACCCAGTTCGACATCTTGCTCGACACACACCCCCCAAGCCAACATATCTCCGTATAGAAACTCATAAGCGGGTAAGTTAATTCGAGTCGCACGAGCTACGATATCCTCCACCAGCTGGCAGTTATCAGCGCGCACACGTTGTAAGTGCTTATTTTGCTCAATAAGCTTTATCAGCTCTGCTTCGGTATAGATCGGAACTGGTGCCCCCACATCAGCAACATTAGCTTTCACTGTGGTAGCAACCAAGGTCAACAACAGTGAAGCAGCCACTGTTCGTAACTTCATAAACGTACCCTTAAGGTATCTAAGAAACCAAAGATCGGTGAAGGATCTCCTCTGCTTGATAACCTTATCGGCAAAAAACAGCTAAGCTTTAGACAATTTTTGCCTCTGACTTAGGCTCAGCGGCAAAAGCTTGCCATATGAGAGTCACGCTGTTTTTGTTCAGATACAAAAAAGCCGACCAGAAGGTCGGCTTTTGCAATCTTTAACGGCTATCAATTAAGCTTCGAATGGGTGAACTTTGATGATAGTTTCGTTACGGTCAGGACCCGTAGAGATGATGTCTACTGGAACGCCAGTTAGCTCTTCAATACGCTTGATGTAGTTAAGAGCGGCTTGTGGTAGAGCATCTAGTGACTTAGCACCAAATGTGTTCTCAGACCAACCAGGCATTGTTTCGTAGATTGGCGTTGCTTTTTCGAATGCTTCAGCAGCCATCGGAGAAACTTCTAGCACAGAGCCATCTTCCATCTTGTAACCAGTACAGATTTTTAACTCTTCTAGACCATCTAGTACGTCTAGTTTAGTTAGACAGAAACCAGATACAGAGTTGATTTGGATTGCACGACGCATAGCAACAGCATCGAACCAACCTGTACGACGTAGACGACCAGTTGTCGCACCGAACTCGTGGCCAACTTCACCTAAGTGCTTACCAATTGGATCTTGCTTATCTAAACCGTCGTATAGTTCAGTCGGGAATGGACCAGCACCAACGCGAGTACAGTACGCTTTTGCGATACCCAAGATGTAACCGATGTGACGAGGACCAAAACCAGAACCTGCAGCAACACCACCAGCAGTCGTGTTAGAAGACGTTACGTACGGGTAAGTACCGTGGTCGATATCAAGTAGTGTACCTTGTGCACCTTCGAACATGATCTTGTCGCCGCGCTTACGTGCTGCGTCTAGTTCGTCAGTTACGTCGATAACCATTGACGTTAGTAGTTCAGCGTAGCCTTTAGCTTGCTCAAGTACTTCTTCGTAGCTTACTGGTTCCGCTTTGTAGAAGTTAACTAGTTGGAAGTTATGGAACTCCATGACTTCTTTTAGCTTCTCTGCGAAAGTCGCCATATCGAATAGGTCGCCAACGCGTAGACCGCGACGAGCAACTTTATCTTCGTATGCTGGACCGATACCACGACCAGTAGTACCGATAGCTTTTTTACCGCGAGCGATTTCGCGAGCTTGGTCCATTGCAACGTGGTAAGGAAGAATTAGCGGACATGCTTCAGAAATGAAAAGACGCTCGCGTACTGGAATACCGCGCTCTTCAAGAGGCTTCATTTCTTTAAGTAGAGCTTCAGGTGATAGTACAACACCGTTACCGATAACACATTTTACGTTATCGCGAAGGATACCTGATGGAATTAAGTGAAGAACGGTTTTTTCACCGTCAATTACGAGAGTGTGACCTGCGTTGTGACCGCCTTGGTAGCGTACCACGTATTTTGCATCTTCAGTTAAAAGGTCTACGATTTTACCTTTACCTTCGTCACCCCATTGGGTGCCTAGAACGACTACGTTATTTCCCATCTTTCCAAGTCTGATTGCTAGTTAAAAATGGATTCTAGCACCGAATCACGCTTCTTGCAGTCATTTTTTGTTCACAGAGTTGCTACCAGAATGTCATCTTGCCGCTTTGTTCATTTTGAAATCAGCATATCACTGATAGTATTTAGCTTTCTCTATTCGACTGGAAAGCGCTATGTCTGAATCCATATGGTTGGCGATTGGGTTCGTCTTGATCGTGGAAGGCATTGGGCCACTGATTGCTCCTAACGGTTGGCGGAATATGGTGGCTCAATTAAGTGAACAACCCAACAATCAGCTACGACGCATCGGTGGCTGCCTAGTAGTTGCTGGAGCCGTAATCGCTATCATGATGAGCTAGCACTTAGCATCAGATACAAAAAAGGCTCCCTAAGGAGCCTTTTATTTCAATGAGACGCGGAGATTATTTCTCCATGCTGCCCTTCGACTGGTTCATGTATTGGAAGAACTCACTCTTCGGATCAAGCACCAGAATATCGCTCTTAGAGCTGAAGGACTTCTCATACGCACGTAGCGAGCGTAGGAAGCTAAAGAACTCAGGGTCTTTGTTGTACGCTTCAGCATAAATCTTCGCAGCCTCAGCATCCGCTTCACCTCGTGTCACACGCGCAGTTTTATCAGCTTCAGCTAGAATAGTTGCTACTTCTAGTTCTGCTTGAGCACGAATAACTTCCGCCTTTTCACGACCTTGAGAACGGTGCTTACGAGCAACGGACTCACGCTCCGCACGCATACGACGGTAGATAGACTCACTGATTTCATCAGGCAGGTTGATTTTCTTCATTCGGAAATCAACGACACGAACACCCAAGTCTTTCATTGCGCTTTCACGCGTGTCTTTCAATACTTCAGACATGATTAGGTCGCGTTCACCATCAATCTCAAGCGCCTCACGAGCCGCTTCAGTTGCGACAACATCGGCACTTGCGTCTTCTGGTAGCACATCATCGTTACGTGGACCAGATACGATCTGTTTGATTTCACGAGCACCGATTTCAGAACGAAGCACGTCCGTCACTTTACGCTCAAGTAGTGCCTCTGCCGTTAGCGAGTTACCACCGCCTGTCGCGAGGTAGTAGCGACCAAAATCTTCAATACGCCACTTCACGTAGGTATCAATGATAACGTCTTTTTTCTCAGACGTTACGAAACGGTCTGCACGACCATCCATTGTTTGGATACGTGCATCAAGTTGTTTCACACGGTCAAACAAAGGCATCTTGAAATGCAGACCAGGCTCGTAAATTCGAGTGATGTCGTTATTGTCTTTCAAGACACGACCAAATCGAACCACTATACCGCGCTCACCTTCAGGAATCACAAACAAAGACATCAACATTAATGCCAGTGCGATTACCAGTACAGGGATCATTAACTTACGCATTCTTAGTATCTCCCTTGACGTGAACCTGTTGAACGAGACTGCGTGTTCGAAGTGTCTTCTTGTGTACGATCAGACTCAAGTTGAATTTGATCATAAGTTGAAGATGACTTCGATTTACGTTTGGTATCTGCTTTGCCCTCTTGTCCCGCCAACTTATCGATTGGAAGGTAAAGAAGATTGCCGCTTGATTCCGAGTCAATCAACACTTTCGAAGTGCTTGAGTACACCTCTTCCATTGCGTCAATGTACAGACGATCACGCGTTACACCAGGCGCTGCTTGGTATTCTGGTAGTAGTTTTTCGAACTGTGCTACCTGACCAAGAGCCTCGTTAGTGACACGCTCATTGTAACCTTGTGCTTCTTTCTTCAAACGCTCTGCACGACCCGTTGCCTTAGGCAAGATTTCGTTCTTGTATGCTTCAGCTTCACGAATGAAACGCTCTTCATCCTCACGTGCTGCGATTGCATCATCAAACGCATCTTTCACTTGCTCTGGTGGACGAGCAGACTGGAAGTTCACATCAACAAGTACCAGACCCATATCATAGCTATCAATGATTTGGTTCAGTGTTTCTTGCGTAGTTTGACGAATTTGCTGACGACCACTGGTTAGAATGCTATCCATCAATGAGTCACCAATTACTGCACGTAGTGCAGAATCCGTTGCTTGACGCAAGCTGTCGTCTGCATTGGTTACACGGTACAAGTATTTGTATGGGTCAGTCACTCGGTACTGAACATCCATCGCAACTGTTACAACGTTTTCATCTTTGGTCAGCATTAGACCAGATGCACGTAGTGAACGAATCGCTTGTACGTTTACCGCTTCGTACTCATCAATAAAGCGAGGACGCCAGTTAAGACCTGGGTCTACGATACGATCGTATTTACCTAAACGCAGTACAACACCACGCTCTGCTTCACCGATGGTGTAAAAACCAGCGAAGAACCAAACTGCAACAGCAATCAGAGCAATCACGCCAAAGCCAATTGCACTACCACCACCGCCGCCGATTGGAGAACCACCGCCGCCTTTTTTACCAAACTTGCCGCCCAGCTTTTGACTCAGTTTGTTGAACACTTCATCTAAATCTGGCGGACCTTGATCTCGGCCACCAGGACGCTGGCCACCACGATTATTATTACCCCAAGGGTCATTATCGCGGCCATTGTTGCCGTTGTTATTTCCAGGCTCATTCCACGCCATTAGAAAGCTCCATCATTTGATATGACGTTATACTGTAGCAGTCCTTTAAGTGACTATAAAGCCAGTCAAAACTGCCCCTTCTCTTTTTTCAAGTCTAGACCAATCTACTTGCTGCATTCGAATATCGATCAACAAGTTACCATCCTGGTCATATTCCTCACGTTGAATACACTTCATTTGGAAGAAGGTACTACGGAATCGTCCTTGATACTGTGGAGGAATTCGCAACTGATGCTCGACCATTTGTGACGCCAGACGTTCCGTCAGAGCCTCAAACAGGACATCAATGCCCAACCCATCCATTGCTGAAACCCAAACTGCGCGAGGTACGCCTTCCTCGTCTCGTTCTATACGTGGTTTCTGCGAATCTAGATTGTCGATTTTGTTCATGACAACCAGAGTCGGCACTTCATGCGCGTCGATCTCTTCTAGTACTTCATGAACAGCTTGAATATTCTCACGAAAACGCTCATCACTGGCATCAACAACATGTAACAAAATGTCAGCTTCTTGCGTTTCCTGCAAGGTTGCCTTGAAGGCCGCAACCAAGTCGTGTGGCAAATGTCGAATAAAACCAACCGTGTCTGCCAAGATGGCAGGACCAACATCTGCTAACTCTATCTTACGTAAAGTCGGGTCCAAAGTAGCAAATAACTGATCAGCCGCGTACACGCCAGCTTCTGTAATACGGTTGAAGAGTGTCGACTTACCCGCGTTGGTGTAACCCACAAGTGAAACCGTTGGGATTTCAGCTCGATTTCGGGCGCGGCGCCCTTGTTCACGCTGCTTCGCTACTTTGTCTAAGCGTCGCAGGATGGCTTTGATTCTGTCACGCAATAAGCGACGGTCGGTTTCCAGCTGGGTTTCACCCGGGCCACGTAAACCGATACCACCTTTCTGCCTTTCAAGGTGTGTCCAACCACGAATCAAACGAGTAGAGATATGACGAAGTTGAGCCAGCTCTACCTGTAGCTTACCTTCGTGTGTTCGAGCTCGTTGAGCAAAGATATCGAGAATAAGACCAGTGCGGTCGAGAACTCGACATTGGCACAGTGCTTCGAGGTTACGTTCTTGGGCAGGAGAGAGGGCGTGATTAAAAATCACAATTTCGGCACCAGTTGATTGTACCGCTGTAGCAATCTCTTGGGCCTTACCCTCTCCGACATAGTATTTCGGGTGTGGGGATTGACGACTACCAGTTACCACTTGTAGCGCCTCTACCCCAGCAGAAGAAACCAGCATTTCGAACTCAGCCAGATCTTCCCATTCACCTTCTTGCGTGAAGTTGATATGAACAAGTACGGCTCGCTCACCGGATTCATAACGGTCAAACAAGCAATCAACTCCTTATTTTAAAAATACTCGATGAAGAATTAATCTTCAGATTTCTCTTGTGGACGCTCACCTTGTGGACGTTCACCGCTGTGATGGCTCACTGGACGAGCCGGCACAACTGTTGAGATCGCGTGCTTGTACACCATTTGGTTAACAGTATTCTTCAGCAGGATCACAAATTGATCGAATGATTCGATCTGACCTTGTAGTTTAATACCATTCACAAGGTAGATAGATACCGGGATACGCTCACGACGTAGCGCGTTTAGAAATGGGTCTTGTAGAGATTGCCCCTTAGCCATTTTTATTTTCCTTATTTAATTTGTAGTTGTAATTATTTAGCTAGTGGTGCAATGCAAAAGATACGGCTTTTGCATCTGAGCTAAACGAATCAAAAATGCACTCTAAGTAATTAGCAGCATAGTATAAAAACCGCCAACAACAGATCCTTTGAGAGTGCGTTCACGCAAAAACGATCACATTATACACAGCTATGTCAATCAGATGCTATTGCTTCCGACATCGTTTCTAATGCCTGTTCAATGTTCTCGCTATCCAACCAAGTTAAATCATCCCAGCTGCGTAACCAGGTGATTTGACGCTTGGCCAATTGACGAGTCGCGCATACGCCACGAAATACCGCTTCGTCACGTGTACACTCCCCATCTAAATACTCCCACATCTGTCGGTAACCGACGCATCGTATGGAAGGAAGATCGGGGTGAAGATCTTTTCGCGAATGTAACGCTTTCATTTCTTCTTCAAAGCCCGCTTCCATCATCTTCTCGAAACGGAGTTCAATCCGACGGTGAAGTTCTGCCCTATCCTTGGGAGCTATTGCAAACTGCTTGACTCGGTATGGTAGGCTTTCACCTTTCGTTTGAGTCAATTCAGTCAAAGTTTTACCTGAAATGCGAAAAACTTCCAATGCCCGAGATAAACGTTGGGGATCATTGGGATGGATTCTCGCAGCTGACACAGGATCAACCTCTTTGAGTTCATCGTGCAACACTGACCAACCTTTAGTCAATGCCTCTTGTTCAATTTGCTGACGAATTTCAGGATTTGCAGCAGGAAGTGGTGATAAACCTTCAAGTAACGCCTTGTAATACAGCATTGTTCCACCCACAAGAAGTGGAATTTTTCCTTCTGCAACAATATCATCCATCGCTTTCAATGCATCTCGACGAAAGTCGGCGACAGAGTAAGATTCACTTGGATCCAAAATATCTATCAAGCGATGAGGCGCCAAACTTAACTCTTTTTCATCCGGTTTCGCCGTACCGATATCCATCCCTTTGTAGATCAAAGCAGAATCAACACTGATGATCTCAATCGGAAATTTTTGACGAAGACGAATCGCCAGCTCAGTTTTGCCTGATGCAGTTGGCCCCATTAAAAATAGCGCCAAAGGTAGTTTATCTGTCATGGTTTTAATTTGGCTATCGTGGCAGAGAAATCAACAGCGGATACGAATTTTGTATCTTCTAATGGCAATTGACCATGTCTTAGCTGTTCAAGTTCCGCAATAATTTGAATGGCTTCAGAAAAAGTATAGTGACTCTTCACTGTCGTGACCTGTAATGCGAGCCAATCTATCAACTCAGACAGCATCTGAGCCGCTGCTATACCTTCGTTCACACAAGATTGCGCGTAAGATAACAGATCTGGTACTAAATTTTGTAAGTTTTGTTGACGCAGCGGAGCTGGGACGCCCATCACCATTAAGGCGTGCTCGTTTCTCGCTTTCAATTGAATACCAAGCAATGCCAAATCTTGTTGATAATCTTGGGCCAGTCTCACTAATTCGGCCTCTAACTTAATAGATAGAGGAACAAGCAGAGGTTGTGCCTTGAGTGCACCATCGCTTGGAGAAAGCTGGCCTTTTACACGATAAAATTCTGCTCTAGGTAACGAGACTAACGCCGCCCCACTGTCACTGCTCATCAAAACAAATTGTTCATCGACCACCATCAGCGCTTTGCCCAATGCAGTAATCGATGGCATTGATGTGTGCGAAGTTATCGTTTGGGGCGCTATTGGAGTGACTGCCTGAGCCTCAAACTCTGGCGTTTTCAACAGCTCGTGATAAGCGCGTACTTCTTGTTTAGTTGGCGCTGGTTCTACGTGGCGCTCTTTACTGTGACTTGGCTTTGGTGCAGGTTTGGATTCCACCCAATCATTACGTTTGAATGACTCCACTACGCGCGCCTCTCGCACGGAGGTTTCACTAGGACCGCTATTACGAGGCTTCACTTCATAATCACTGCGTCCAGGATAAGCCGGTGTACTCTCTATCGCTTGATAAACCCGCTCTGGTACTGGTGAAGATGCTGGCTCTTGTACATTTTCAGGCTCTGGCGAATGCTCAATCTCTTCGGACTCAGTCGGTTCCACGCGATGAAATGCCGATTCATTCACCTGTGGTTTATCAATCACGGCGCTTTGCGCAAGTGCATCCGTCAAAGCTTGATAGATGAAATCATGCACCAAACGAGCTTGGTGGAAACGCACTTCATGCTTAGCAGGGTGAACATTCACATCTACTTGGTGCGGATCTAGCTCAATAAAGAGCACATACGCAGCAAACTGATCTGGCTTTAAGCTCATTTCATAGCTTTGACGAATCGCGTGATTGATTAATTTGTCACGCATCATTCGGCCATTCACATAGCAATATTGTAAATCGCTTTGCTGCCTTGCTCCCTCTGGCGTGGTAATCCACCCATGTAGCTTTAACCCTTGATGCTCAAGCTCGATTCTGAGCATATGCCGCACAAACGCATTACCGCAGACAGCAGCAATACGCTTTTCGGTTTGAAGCTGATTTTTCGCCGCGCGATATTGACGGATGATCTTGCCGTTATGACGCACATTGATGGTGACATCAAAGCGACTTAACGCAATACGTTTCAATAACTCATCAATATGAGCAAATTCGGTTTTCTCCGTACGAAGAAACTTGCGACGCGCTGGAGTATTAAAAAATAAGTCCAACACCTCAACAGTCGTGCCAATCGGGTGCGCTGCTGGCTTAAGCTTCACCTGCATATCACGCCCTTCGGAGTAGGCACTCCAGGCTTCTTCTTGTGCCGCAGGACGCGACGTGAGCGTCAAACGCGAGACTGAGCTAATACTGGCTAACGCTTCACCGCGAAAACCTAGACTCATAATGGCTTCGAGATCATCTAAGGTATGTATCTTAGATGTCGCATGACGACTGAGCGCTAAGCCAAGTTCATCTTTCGCGATACCTTTTCCGTTATCACGAACACGAATCAGCTTTGCGCCTCCTTTCTCGATATCGATATCGATTCGAGTTGCGCCAGAATCAAGACTATTTTCAACCAGTTCTTTAATCACAGAAGCAGGTCTTTCGACCACTTCCCCTGCGGCGATTTGGTTTGCAAGTCTGGCTGGCAAAATTTTAATCGTCATAATGAGTTAGAAGCTCACCTACTTGTTTGGAATGATCAGGACTTGCCCAACCGCTAGCTGATCAGAGCGTAAGTTATTCGCTTTACGAATGCTCGATACGCTAACGCCGTATTTGGACGCTATTTTGCCAAGGAACTCACCCCGAGAAACCTTGTGCTTACGAATCGGTTTATCTTTTACCGCGACCGTTATCTTCAACTTTTGCCCTACCCACAAGGTATCTGACTTCAAGTTATTCTCTCGGCGGATATCTGAAACCTTCACTTTATAGTGATTCGCAATCTTACCTAAGAACTCACCAGACTTAACCTTGTGCGTAATGGTTTCTGTCTCAACAGTAATCGGTTTACTTGGCACTTTAATCGTACCAGCAGAAGGAATGTTGAGCTTCTGACCAATTGCCAAGCCTGTCGACTTCAAGTTGTTTGCCGACATCAGCGCTTTAGAGCTAAGCCCATATTTGTTCGCGATCACCGATAATGACTCGCCACGCTTTACAATATGTACCATTGGCTTCGCTGAAGGCGAGAACACCGTACCCTCTGGTGGGTTATCTTTTAAGTACTTGACGACCGCCTTAGTGATAGCCTGAGCTAACTTATCTTGGTGCGCTCGTTGAAACAGTAAACGCTCTTCTGTTGGGTTAGAAATAAAGCCCGTTTCCACTAGCACAGACGGAATCTGTGGAGAGCGTAAAACCGCAAGGCTGGTGTTGATCGGTTTGGTGTTATGCAGGTGCGCAACACGTCCCATCTCACCTAGGATTTCTGTTGCCAGCTTATAGCCTTCTTTTTGTGAATGACTAAACTGCAAGTCCAACAAAGTTTGGTTCACGTTACGATCTTTTGTCTTCGTGAAGAACGCATTACCCGAGCCGCCCAATAACTCAGACTGTTTCTCATGGTTCTCGACCCAACGAGCAATTTCGGTATTTGCACGACGAGTATTTAGTACGAAGACCGATCCACCGCGAGGCTTCGGTGAAGTAAACGCATCTGCGTGAATGGAAATCAGCAAGTGCGCATCATTTTCACGAGCAATCGCGACACGACGGTTTAAGTTTACAAAATAATCTCCCGTACGAGTCATGCGCGTTTTAATACCAGGAGTCGCATCGAGCTGAGCAGCAATTTTTCTTGAGATACTCAATACCGCATCTTTCTCGTACTTACGACGTGAAGGGCCAATAGAGCCAGGGTCTTCCCCACCGTGACCAGGGTCGATAACAATTAACACTTCTTGAGCTCGTTGAACTGAACTCATGTCTTTGCTGGCCGCCGCTGGCTTACTCGGTTTAGAGGTCGATGCCTTCTTACCGTGCGGTAAATCAATCACCAAGCGGTGACCATACTGCCCACCTGGTGTTGGGCTTAATTTAAATAATTCCGCTTGAACGCTCTTTTTTAGTTCAAACACCAAACGATAAGTGCCCTTCTCTGGAGGCGAGCTTTTTCGTACCAGTTTTAAAACAGGGCTATCCGTAACAGTAACAGGCAGTTTGGCCTGCATCGTCGTGCTTTTTAAATCCACGACAAGGCGATCCGGCCCTGATAAAGAGAAATAGGAATAGTCAGCTTCCGAGCCTAAATCGATGACAACACGCGTTTCATCAGGTGAAGGCCAAACTCGAAAACTCTTAACGACGTTAGCAAATGCTAAATTGGGGATGAGAAGGAGAAAAGTGGCGACAAACGTCGCCACTACTCTAAAATTTGAAAAACTCAACATAGCTCCAATCGACTGAGTAACTGCACACCATAATCATTATTAGCTGTTAGTTCGGCTACACGTTGCTCACCTTGGTAGCGAATGTTTACATCAAGATCCGGTTGTGGCAGTAAGCCATGCCCTTTTTCAGGCCATTCAACCAAGCAAATCGCATCGTCTGTGAAATAGTCTCGAATCCCCATAAACTCAAGCTCTTCAGGATCCGCAAGACGATAAAGGTCGAAGTGATATACTTGCCACTGATCCAACTGGTACGGTTCGACTAGAGTATAAGTTGGACTTTTCACGTTACCTTGATGACCAAGAGCACGGACAAAACCACGACTAAAGGTTGTTTTACCTGCACCCAAATCACCATGCAGATAAATTGTGGTTTGCTGGGAACAAAGCTGAGCCAGAGCGGTGCCTAGTGCAACCGTTTCATGCTCATCTTTTAAATTGAATTGTTTCGTGCTCATTGATGCTTCTCTAACTAATGATCGTTGACTATATAAAAATCAAAAGAACAGGAATAGTAAACCGTGTTGGTTTTGAGAGACAAGCTTTCAAATGTCATATGTGCGAAAAAAGTATCCAATAAACGGTATCTTAATCATCTTAGTATCGACCTAGATTTAGAATATATGCAAATGACTTCAATAAGCAGTATTCACAACATCAAAAACGTACCTAACTGGGTAGCACCAAAGCCAGAGATCCGTTAAGATCCGCCCCCCTTTATTCCGGTGGTTAACATGAACTACGAACAACTCGCACAACAAATCAAAGTTTGGGGAAAAGAACTCGGCTTCCAAAAAGTTGGGATCTGCGACGTTGATCTGAGTGAACATGAAGCAGCACTACAAAAATGGCTTGATGCAGGCTATCACGGCTCAATGGATTGGATGGCTCGTCACGGTATGATGCGTGCTAGACCCCATGAGCTACTCCCGGGAACCGTTCGTGTTATCAGCGTCCGGATGGACTATCTGCCACCAGAGGCTCAATTCGCTTCGAACCTCGCGAATCAAAGTCATGCCTATATTAGCCGCTACGCACTAGGGCGCGATTATCACAAGCTCGTCAGAAAGCAGCTAAATAAGCTCGGCAAACTTATTGAACAAGAGGTTGGTCAATATGGTTACCGACCTTTCGTTGATTCCGCACCAATATTAGAGCGACCTCTCGCCCAAAAAGCGGGCTTAGGTTGGACCGGGAAACATTCCCTGATTTTAGATCAAGACTGTGGATCGTGGTTCTTTTTAGGTGAACTACTTATCGACTTACCACTACCCGTAGATGAGCCAAGCGTTGATCAGTGCGGTAAATGCAAAGCATGCATTACATCATGCCCAACACAAGCCATCGTTGAAGACAAAGTTGTCGATGCCAGGCGTTGTATCTCTTATCTCACCATCGAGTTCGATGGCGTGATTCCTGAAGAGTTTCGAAAGCCAATGGGTAACCGCATTTATGGTTGTGACGACTGTCAATTGGTTTGCCCATGGAACCGCTACGCCGACATAACGGAGCAAGATGATTTCCACCGTCGTGACAGTTTCAAAAACCCTGACCTCGTCGACATGTTTAACTGGGATGAAGCGACTTTTCTAAAAAATATGGAAGGCTCCGCTATCCGTCGTATTGGTCATATACAGTGGCTACGTAACATCGCTGTCGCACTTGGTAATGCAGAATATAGTCAGCGAATCATAGATGCGCTGGAAAGTCGGCAAGGTGAAAATAAATTACTTGATGAGCACATTAAATGGGCTTTGACAGAGCAACTGAATCAACTCCCCACTGAGAGTAATTCATCTATAGAGACGAAAAAGCAACGCTTAATAAGGATAGTCGAGAAGGGACTGCCGAGAGACGCATAGAGCGTAGTCTATATGCAAGAGATTGAAAGTACTTTTGCATGTTCAATTCATGACCTTGTTCTCAATTTTGTAATGTGGAAAAAAATTTGAGATTCAAGAAAAACAAGCTAGCAGAAAAAAGTTAAACACAGCTCGGAGAAATGACTAGGATCAAAAAAATACCAGTTAATGATCGTATTTTAACGTACTCGATCCGACAAAAAACTTATTTTTTCTTTATATAACAAATATTTAATTGATATTTCTTTGTTGTTTCAACTTCACTTTAGAGAAAAGATCTTTCTTCCCCATCATAAAAAGTCAAGCTAAAAACACTTTATCAACCAACTTATCCACAGAACGACGTATGTGGATAACTCTGTTAATTAAAGTAGATAAAACACGCGAAGCCTCATCATACTTGTACGTCAGCCGATTCATATCGTGTTTTAAACACAAACGAAATCGTCCGACATCATATGATGCGGATAAAAGTTTAGCTTTTGGGGATTCATGCTTCGCAGCATTATGAAAAGAGCGATGTGATTGGTTGCGAGAAGCAGGCGTTGAATCAAGCGGCGCATCCGTAGACGACTTAACAATTGTATACTAAATAAGTACTCAATCTATCGTCTTGTATTTGGTTGCGGGGGCCGGATTTGAACCGACGACCTTCGGGTTATGAGCCCGACGAGCTACCAAGCTGCTCCACCCCGC